>JAAZBV010000123.1 GCA_012513605.1 Desulfatiglans sp.
GATACCAACACCCTTTTTCAATTTAAAATAGGTGGCTGTATTCAGATTATTCCAACTCCTTAATATGGGCGGCAGACTGGTATCTGTAAAGAGTGTTAACATCGGGACATCAAGAATGGAGTTACCCTTGATATCATATACTGCTGTAACCCTGTAATCAATTTTAGACCCAAAATAGATCATGGTTATTATTTTACCAAGAGGATTACTCTCCCCAAAATATCTTGATGCGACTCCGGTGCTCAGCGCAATATTTGACGGGTTATCGAGTGTATTCTCAAGGTTTCCGGAAAGAGTCTCGAACTGGAAAATATCCAAAAATTCCGGGTCAATCCGGACCAGTTTTTCATTATATTTTGCAGTTCCGGTATCAACTACCATACTGCTTGTAAATGCCCTTGATCCATTCTCTATCTTGCCATTATAGTATTGTTTCAAAGCGGGTATGGCCGGTACCGGGGCAGCGGGCATCGTCACAGGCTCCATTCCAGGTAAACCTCCGGTAAAGTTTATCCTGTAAATCCTGTCGGAATTTTTCCATTGTTTGTCATAGGAATACTGATCTCTCACATAGAGAGTAATTACTATACAGACAGCAAGGCCTAAGGCCAGACCGATTATATTGATTGCGCTGTAAAGTTTGTTTTTTACTAAGTTGTTTATTGTTGTTATCAAATAATTTTCAAACATGTTAGTTATCCTTTATCGAATAATGAAATCTGGATTCCCCGGTCAAGCCGGGAATGACGGTGCGTTAGTCTTTCACTTGTCGAAGATCCCGAGCAGTTTTCGGGGAACCCTTGACCCCTTGAATCCTTGAACCCTGACCCTGCACCCTGCGCCCTGTGCTTTTCTTTTACTCATACCGCAATGAATGTATCGGGTTTTTCCTTGCTGCACGGGTTGTATTGCCTGCAACAGTTGACCAGGCTATAACAAGTGCAATCAACCCTGATACTATACAAATGGGGATCACCAACAACAGGTTAATCCTGTATGGAAACCTCTCAAGCCAGTTTTGCATCAACATTATGGCTACCGGCCAGGCGATAATATTTGCAATCAGCACAGGTTTTGAAAACTGCCATAAGAGCAGGTTTACTATATTTTTCACCTTTGCCCCCATTATCTTCCTGAGGCCAATCTCCTTTGTACGTCGCTCTACAGTAAAAGAAGCTGAGCCAAACAGCCCCATGCAGGCAATAAGAATCGCCAGTATGGAAAAACTGATCAAAATTTTCTGTTCTGTTTTCTCCTGTTGGAATTCCTTTGCGATGAGCTGATCAACAAAAACAGTTGAAATCTCCTCGTCACCCATCACTTTTTCCCAGACTGCATTAATCTCTTTTAGTATCTTTTGTGGCGCACCCTTAAAACGAACAGTCATAACATTTGCCCCTTCCGGTTGAAGCAAATATACCTCTGCCCTTGGCATGGCTTTTATACTGAATATATGATTATCAGCCACAACACCTATAATATTGTAACTGATGTTGTTTAAGGTGGTTGAATTAAGGATTTTTCCCACAGCCTCTTCCGGCCCGGTAAAACCGAATTCCCTGACCGCACTCTCATTAATGACTACACTTCTTTCGATCAGCCTCTTTGTTTCATTATCTCCAATGGTTGTTGTTACCATATCAAGCTTCGGGTCTGGTATGTCACGTTCAATAGAATAATCCCGGCCTGCGATAATAGGTATCTGATAGGTTTTGAAATAGTCATAACCAACACTTGTAGTGTCTTTAAGATATGTAGTTTCAGGATACGCGGGTCGCGTAAAAGCAAGACTACTACGACTTTGCTGGCTGGGGCGTACATTTGACAGCCCAGCATCTGAAATATCAGGGAGGTTTAATAATTCCTGTCTGAGAACTTCTGTTTTGCTTATAATTTTCTCATCCGAACCAAGCCGGTTAATGACCAGTAAGTTTTCTTTTTTATAACCCGCATCACGATTCATGCTGTATTGCATCTGTGTGTATATCACACCAGTGGAGATAATTAACATTATAGAGATACAAAACTGGAATATTACCAGTACATTTCGTAGAGACATAGAGCCTTTTGTCTCCTTTGACTGATTAGCCTTAAGGGTATCTCCAGGTTTGAAACCGGAAAGGATAAATGCCGGATACAGGCCGCCGCTTATGCCTACAATGATGAGCAGGGCCAGTAAAGGCAGAAAAGTCGAAGGGGAGGTATAATACAATGAAAAAGATTTACCTACTATAGATTCAAATATGGGGAGCATTATTTCCACAACTCCCATGGATAATATCATGGATAGCAGGACGATAAATGTGGATTCTCCCAAAAACTGCACTATCAGTTGTTTTCTCTTTGCGCCTACAACCTTTCGCATAGCAACCTCTCTGGCCCGCTGAGTTGCCTTTGCTGTAGTGAGAATCGTAAAGTTGATACTGCCTATCAATAGAACAAGCAGAGATATTCCGGCAAAGGCTATTACCACTGTCTTGTTACCGCCAGCCCTGAATACATCCCATGGTGAACCCAGATGTGCATCTTTAAGTTTTTGAAAATCCATTGAAATGATATCACTGGCCTTTAGACCGGGATCAGAAATGACCTTTGAAAAATCAATATTACGATCGATCAGCGCGGGAAGAAGTGGTTTTATGGTTTCTACATCAACACCCTCTTTCAGTTTAACATATGTACTGCAATTAAAATTGTACCAGTTTTTAATGATTGGAGGTAGAAGCGTATCGTCAAGCAGTGCCAGCACCGGGATGTCAAGCACGGTATTACCTGGAACCCGGTATACAGCGGTTACCTTGTAATCATTTTTTATGTTTTCCATACTCATTGTTATTACTTTGCCGATTGGACTTACTTTACCGAAATGACGTATGGCAATTTCCTCGCTCAAGGCAACATTTCTAATAGTTGTGAGGGTATCTTTCAAACTTCCTGCAATAACTTCTAACTGGAACATATCAATAAATGCCCGGTCAATATCTGCAACCCTGCATTTAAATTTGTCGGTTCCAATGTCTATCGTCAATTCACCGGCGAAGACACGGGCGCTCTGTTCAATTTTGTCTTTAAAATACTCTTTCAGCAGCGGCATTGCCGGTAAAGGTGATGAAGAATTTGTTGCAGGTTCCTCCCCTGGTAACTTTGCTATGAAATTTACTCTGTATATGCTGTCTGAATTTGTCCATTGCCTGTCATATGAAAACTGATCTTTAACATAAAGGGCAATAACTATACATGCGGAAAGACCAATTGCCAGGCCTACTATATTGATCGCACTGTAAAGCTTGTTTTTGATCAGGTTGTTAATTGCTGTTACGAAATAATTTTTTAACATGATTGAGGCTCCTAATGGATTGATTCAAGATTCAATATTCAAGATTCAAGATTCAAGATTCAAAACTTAAAGCTTTTTAAAACTCTAACCCCTGAACCTTGAACGTTAAACTTTGAATTTTTGAATTAAAGTAACTTACATCGCGCTCGTTTTCTGTTCCGGAACAACCTGCTCAACCCGTCTGCTCTGGGTAACAATTGAACCATCAAAGAGGTTAACTGTGCGTTTTGCATAATCAGCATGAGACTGACTGTGGGTTACCATTATGATTGTTGTGCCTTCATCATTGAGCCGCTGAAGCATCTCCATAACCTCCTGTCCGTGGGCAGAATCCAAGTTACCTGTGGGTTCATCCGCAAGTATCAGGGGTTGATCACCAACAACAGCGCGTGCAACTGCCACCCTCTGCTGCTGACCGCCCGAAAGCTGGCTCGGCATGTGTTTTGCCCTGTGGGCAATACCAACCCTGTCCATTACCGCCTCTACCCTCTTCTTCCGGTCCTTTGATGGGATGTCATGGTACAGAAGTGCAAGTTCGATATTCTGATAAACTGATAATTCATCTATAAGATTAAAGGATTGAAAGATAAAACCGATATTCTGCTTTCTTATGTCGCATAACCTTGATTCATTATATGCCGCGATATCCTCACCATTAAAGATATATTCGCCTTTGGACGGATTATCCAGCATGCCTATAATATTGAGTAAGGTGGACTTACCGCACCCTGAAGGCCCCATGATCGCAATGAACTCTCCCCGGTTGACCTCAAGATTAATATTGTTGAGCGCTGTAGTCTGTATGTCGCTTGTTCTGTATACCTTTGTAATTCCGTGCATCTTTAGCATTGTTGTTCTCCTTGTTTTTATTAAATTTAATCGTTATTTTTTTCGCCTGTCCCGCCGTAGTATGAACGTTTTTTACGAAGGCATGCGCCGTTCGCGTGTTTCGCGGTAATAATGTTTTTAAATTCAGAGCAAGAGTGAGATTAAGAGCAAGAGTTATAGCTTTTGTCTTTATCAATAATTCTCCGTGTCCTCTGTGTTCTCCGTGGTGAAAATATTTTTAGTTTTTTATCTTGAGCCTGTCAATCTCATCAAACCCGCTGTATGATGAAATAACCACCTGTTCCCCCGGTTCCAATCCTTCCACTACCTCTATGTAACTGCTGTTACGTCTTCCAAGCCTGATACTTCTCTTTACTGCCTCTGCGCCATCTTTTGTTACAACAAATATCCAGTTGCCGCCTGTGTCCTGGTAGAATGAGCCGTTTGGTATAAGTACTGCCTCTGATTCATCACCAAGTGTAAGCTTTGCCTGAAGGGTCTGACCCCTGCGTAATGCAGGAGGCTCTTTATCTATAAATTCTATGTCCACCTGGAATTTGCCGTCATTAACCTGAGGATAAATCTTTTTTATTTCTGCTTTGTAATCTTTACCATTATGCTGATAGCTCACAGACTGCCCCATATCCACGCGGTTTATATAGAATTCATCAATATCTGCCTGAAGCTTGAACTGGTCAGGTATATCGATCTGCCCTATGCGGACACCCGGCATGATATTCTGACCTACCTCAGCATCAAAACCTGAGAGTTTTCCCCCGATGGGCGCCTTAATGTTAAGATCTTCAAGGTTTTTTCTTGCTGTAACAAGGTTCTTTTCCAAACGCCCACTGGCTTCTCTCTGTGCCTCAAGCTGCTGCTTCTGAAGCCGCTCATCTGTTTTCTGACTTTCCTTTGACAGCTTAAGAAGGTTTTGATGATAGATCAGCTCATTCTCTTTATCTATCAGCGCCTTTTTACTCAAAAAACCAAGTTCACCAAGCTGTCGATCCCCTTGCAGATCACTCTCAAGTGTTTTTATCTTATGTTCTATATCCACGATTGTCCGGGCATTATTTAACCGGTTCTGTTCCATAGATAACTCAATGGTACGCATGTTATTAAGCTGCTCTGCAACCTGTGCTTCCGAATTTGTTACCTGTAATTGCAATGAGCTATTTGACAGGCTTACTATAAGGTCTCCTTTAGTAAGAATATCTCCATCCTCTGCATACACCCTGTCTACCCTGCCTCCCTCTATTGCATCAAGAAACACTGTAGTACGCGGCACGATCCTTCCCCTTATGGGGATGTAATCCTCAAATATGCCTGTGGTCACCTTTGCTATGGTAAGGGTATCTGCCTGAGCCCTGAAACTGCGGTCACCATTCAGACTCATCACTGACCAGATTGCAACCCCCACAATAATCACAGCGATGGAGGATATAATTATAAATTTCCATTTCTTTCCTGAGTCTTCTATCTTCTGATCCATTGCAGCGCCGGAACCCGCTAGCGCAGTTGAAGAAGGCAAAAAAACTGATGTATTTTGGCTCTTTTCATCCGTGATATTTTTTATTTGATTTAACATTTTTTTAATAATCGCCTTTTCCTTTATTATGAAAACTGCATACTCTGTATTTCCTATATCCACTATTGTAGGGGCACAGTGACTGTGCCCTAGGGCACGCTGCGGCGTGCCCCGGTTTTGAATTATCTCAGTTCATCAAACTGTTTTGTTCTTTCTTTTTCCAGGACGATTGTTTCCAGATTTTCAATACGTTTCATCAAACGGGTCAGGAGGTTTGAAGCCTCTGATGCCGGTTTTTCCATGTCATTCAATTTTTTATTCCTTAATTTTATAATGTCGCCTATCACACAAATTGCCACTATCATCACTATCATTGTCCAAAGATTCATTGTCATCTCCTCCTTAATCTTAGCTTCAATGTTCAGCATTGCTTACCTATAGAGCAATGACTGTGCCACATTGTTATCTTATTGATTTAATTATTTATTATTATTTTTATCAAAAACATATGGACTAATTATGTCCGATATCGTACATTACTTTTGTACGAAAACGAACATTACCAAAGCATTATTCACCACAGAGAACACAGAGTACACGGAGAAAGACAAAGACTTTTTATTATTAAAAACGAAAAACAAAAGCCAAAAACATATTTATCACGAAACACGCGAAACACACGAAAAGAGGTTGAGATAAAGGATGGGGAATAAAAACTATGTTTCACACGGAGACACTAAGAAAACTTGTTAAAACTATTGATTTAAAAACATTTAAAATTGTTTTCCTTTGCGAGCTTTGCATCTTGAGAGAGCGTAGCGAACCCCGATGAATCGAGATGCAAGCACAGGCGCGAGATATATGGTTCACACGAAACACAAGACTTTTTGTTGTTAAGAACGAAAAGCAAAAACTAAAAACATATTTACCGCGAAAAGCGCGAAAGTGTTTTTTTACATTCTGTTGCTGACAGCTGATGGCTGAACGCTGAAAGCTCTGTCCGGTAATTTTATCTTTCCGGATGGGAACCAATTTACTCAATCACGCATTTATTATTTTTTTAAACCGGACGGAATTTATGCAAAAAGAAAAAATACTGGTTGTTGATGATAACCCTGATGTCCTTATGTCTGCGAAATATCTTCTGGAGCGCCATTATAAAACTGTTACGACTTGTGAGCGCCCGGAAGATGTGCCTGGCCTCATGAAAAAGCAAAATTTCGATGTGATCCTTCTGGATATGAATTTCCACCCTGGAGAATCTGATGGTAAGACCGGGATGTTATGGCTTGAGAAGATTCGTGAAATTGATCCTGATGCAGTGATTGTAATGATCACCGCACATGGCAGCCTTAACGCCGCTGTGGAGGCAATGAAGCTCGGTGCAGCAGATTATGTGGTTAAACCCTGGGATAACCAGCGGTTGCTCTCAACCATTTCAGCAGCATTAAAATTAAGGCAGAGCCAGAATGAGGCGTCAAGGCTCAGGCAGAGTAATCGTGTTTTAAGCGAGGTCTCATCACAGCATAAACAGATTATTATAGGTAACAGCCCTCTAATGAAAAACCTTTTGTCGCTTGTTGGGCGGGCTGCGCCCACTGATGCAAATGTGCTTATTCTTGGTGAAAACGGGACCGGTAAGGAGCTTATTGCCCGTGAAATACACAGGTTATCCAGGCGTAACAACCAGGTTTTTATACCTGTTGACCTGGGGTCAATATCCGCTACCCTGTTTGAGTCAGAACTCTTCGGTCATAAAAAAGGGGCATTCACCGATGCACAGGAGGATCGCATCGGGTATATACAGGCTGCAAATGGCGGCAGCCTGTTCCTTGATGAGATCGGAAACATTCCCATTAACCTTCAGGTAAAATTACTCTCAGTGCTTGAAAAGAGGGAGGTGTCACAGGTTGGTTCAAGGCAATCCTCTCCTGTTGATGTGCGTGTTATAGCAGCCACCAATATGCCAAAGGAAGAATTAACAGACCCCAAACACTTTCGTCAGGACCTGCTCTTCAGGCTTAACACGGTTGAGATAAATCTACCACCCCTCAGATCACGCCCGGAAGATATAGAGGATATTGTAAACCACTATGTAAATTTTTATTGCGCCAAATACACAAAGCCCATTAAGCAGATCAAGCCTGAAACCATGGAGCAGCTTGTGCGCTACCAGTGGCCAGGTAATGTGAGGGCGTTAAGGCACGCGGTTGAACGCGCGGTAATACTATCAAGGGAGGATTATTTGGGCACTGAGGATTTTCAGCTGGAAAGCCAGTATCTGAATCCTGCTAAACATGCATCACCTGATAATGCTGCTCCTTTGAAGAAAGATCAGCAATCGGATACAGATAAATCTGACAGCTCTGAAACATCGCCTGAAAATGATCTAAACCTTGATCGTCTTGAACACAAAACCATTCTTGAGGCATTAAGGAAAAACCGCTATGTGATCAGTAACGCAGCAAAGGATCTTGGACTAACCCGCGCTGCCCTGTACAGGAGGATGGAAAAATATGGCATTTAAACATTTCGGGCTGTTAATACTCCTTCGTCTTGTCGTCCTCTGTATGGGGATCTCCGGGTTTTATTATGCATATAATAATCCCAGGTATCATGTTGTTACCTTTATTGTCTTTGTCATTGTCATATGCCTTATCTATGAACTGTGGTATTTTCTTACCCGCACAAACCGTGAGGTGGCGCGCTTTCTGGCATCAGCGAGATACACGGACTTTAACCAGAGTTTTGATTTTGAAAATGGCGGCGCGGGTTTTCAGGCCCTGGGTGATGCCTTTACCCAGATACTGGAACGTTTTAAAAAATTAAGAATTGATCAGGAGACTGAGGTCAGCCACCTTCGCGCAGTCATAAACCATATACCTGTTCCACTTATGACAGTAAAACAGGATGGAAGCCTCTTGCTGATAAACAATGCTGCAAGGCGGTTTTTCGGCACGCCTCAACCTACAAAGATAACCGATTTAAAAAAGTATGGCCTTGATTTTTTTGATCAGCTCGTAAGATGCAGCGCGGGTGACAGGCCTGTTGTAAAGATTGTCATCCACGGTATTGAGACAAAGCTCTCATTAGGCCTGATGGAGGTTACAGGAAATGATGGCACAGAAAGGCTCATAAGCCTTATGGATATTGGTCAGGAGCTTGAGTCCACACAGCTTAATGCATGGCAGGACCTTGTGAGGGTATTAACCCATGAGATTATGAATTCCATTACCCCTGTAGCATCCCTTGCGCAGACTACGGCTGATATTGCAGGGGATGTAAGCCATGAACTGGACAAAGATCATCCTCAAAAAGGCGACATTGAAAAGATTGTAAATGCTGCAATGACCATGTCCAGAAGGGCGGGTAACCTGATGGATTTTGTGACCAACTTCAGGCAGCTCACCAGGCTTCCAAAACCCGGCAGAAAGGTAACCAGTGTAAAGGAGCTATTTGACCATGTAACACAGATCTTTGAGGCGGGTAAATCAAACAGTAATGTTCATTTAATGACCCGCATCAACCCCTCAGGGCTTGAGCTTTATATTGATCCGGAACAGATAGAACAGGCCCTTATTAATCTTATAAAAAATGCGGAACAGGCCATGAATGAGACTAAAGAGCCTGCGATAAAACTTGTTGCAGGTTTGAACCAGCGGGGAGGGATTACCATTGAGGTTAACGATAACGGCCCCGGAATAAAGGAGGATATTATCAACAAAATATTTGTCCCCTATTTTACTACAAAACCGGATGGCAGCGGCATTGGCCTTGCTTTAACCCGCCAGATTATGTCCAACCACGGCGGGTTTGTAAGTGCAGGAAATCTTGAAGAGGGCGGGGCAAGTTTTAAGCTGACGTTTTGATCTGGGACATACTTGCCTATCTCTTTCCCGAGTATTTTATCTATTATCAGGGTTCCTGTCTGTTTAAATTGGATTATTAAAGATCGTCATCTTATTGGCATAACAGGACATTTGTCAAATGAAATGGGCTAAAGTTAATATTACACCTTAATTGCATGAAACCCGAATTCATTTGACAAAAGAGGTCTCATTCATTAACTTTTTACCATCAATTTCAGGCAGGGAGATTTCAAATGCTGTACAGAAAAATTGGAAGGACAGGGTATGAGGCATCAATATTAAGCTTTGGGTGCATGAGGCTCCCCATGCTTGAACAGAAGAATCCGCCCAAAGATTTTATAGAAAGACAGAGGGCAGTGGATGAAGAAAAGGCCCTTGAGCTGATCGAGTATGCCATAGAGCACGGTATCAATTACTTTGACTCTGCATACATGTATCACGCTGGTAACAGCGAGCTTATCCTGGGAAAGGCTATTAAGGGCAAGAGGGATAAGCTCATTATAACCACAAAATCGCCTGTCATGATGATGCAGAAGCATGAGGATTTTGACCGCATACTGGATGAGCAGCTTAAAAGACTGGGCACAGACCATCTTGATTTCTATCTCCTGCATGGTCTTGTAAAAGAGACATGGGAAAAGGCAAAGGAGCTTAAGGTCTTTGACTTCCTTGACAGGATGCAGAAGGACGGCAGGGTAAGACATGCGGGTTTTTCATTTCATGATACACTGGATGTCTTCAAGGATATAATAGACGCCTACCCCTGGGCAGCATGCCAGATCCAGTATAATTATTTTGATGAAAACTATCAGGCAGGTAAAGAGGGTTTGAGATACGCAACATCAAAGGGTATTGGCGTTATAGTTATGGAACCCTTAAGGGGTGGAAGGTTCACACAGAGAATACCTGATGCGGTTCAAAAGATATGGGACACAGCAGAGATTAAACGCAGCCCGGCTGAGTGGGGCTTGAGGTGGGTTGCCAACCACCCGGAGGTATCTGTAATATTAAGCGGTATGACCACAATGGAGCAGCTCAAGGAAAATATCCGGATTGCTGACGCATTTAAACCAAACAGCCTCTCACAAAAAGAGCTTGGGATAATAGATAATGTTGTTAATGCCTATAAGGAGATCATGGCAGTAGGATGTACAGGCTGCAACTACTGTATGCCCTGCCCCAACAACGTTAATATCCCTATGATCTTTTCTTTGTACAATGATGTTGTCATGTTCAGGGATGAGATGCCTGTTATCATGTATAATACAATGGTCCCTACTGACCAGAACGCCACAAACTGTATTGAATGCGGTGAGTGCGAAGACAAATGCCCGCAGCATTTAGAGATTATTAATAACCTCAAGGATGCACACAGGGCGCTTTATAATGAGGAATGGAAACAGGGTACTAAAGGGCAACCCAAAAAATAGTGTTATACTGTTCCGCGGTTTGATCCATGTAATATCATTTCGACCGAAAGGAGGAATCTCAATATCGCAGACAGATATATGATCTCTCCTGTTTGTCGAAATGACAGACAGATCGCGGCAGGAAAGTTTTAATATTTAACCTAAAGGAGGATGCATCAAATGGAAAGACGTAATTTTATAAAGGCAGGAGTGATCGGATTAGGCGTAATGGCAATTGCTGACAATGCAATGGCCCTTAAGTTTTACCCCAAAAAGTCAGACAAAAAATGGGCTGTAATATACAGCACATGGTGCGGATCAAGTCGTGATGCCGGTGTCTGGATATCAGAGGGTATGGGCGGCATAGCAGATGTATTTGATGTGCGTGAAAACCCTGACCCAACCGCTTATGACCATATAGTTGTGGGGGGTTCCATCAGATCAAATACAGTGTCCAAAGAGATGCAGGATTATCTGGCAAAAAACAAGGATGTTTTAAAAGGCAATATCCGCGGTTTCTTCTGTGTACAGGGCAATATGAAAAAACCTACCGGCCCAGAAAATGTAAAACAGCTTATTGATGGTCACCTTTCAGTTATTACCGGCGTTACAGGGGTGCCAGGAAAGTGTTTCAACGGGAGGATAACGCTAAGCCTCCTTGAGCCCAATGAATCCAAAATGATGAGTGAAATGGGCATGGAGGATTATGATTTTATGAAGAGGGGTGATTTCCTGGATTTTGGAAAGGAGATACTCGCCTCTGTAAAATAACCATATTGTAGGGGCGAATAATTATTTCGTAGGGGCGAATAATTATTCGCCCCTACAGGTTTAACAAATCAATCACATACACAATCATGCGGGCACGGTGCCCCGTGCCCCTTCTACATTATCTTTTTCTCTTTAACAACCTTGTGAGGATGCTGATCTCCTGGCATTTGAAAAGCCATGCCCCCAATGTAAAGATGATAATACCCGCTGCAACCATTACTGCTATCCGGATAATAAGGAATATATATGAATGGTGCAGATCCTTTGAAAAGAGATAGAGGTTTATAAGGGCCAGACATACTGTCATCAATATGGCGGCTGATAAGACCTTTAAAATAGAAGTGAGGAGAGGTCTAAAACTCCATTCAGGCATCTTTTTTCTGAGGCATATAACAAGCAGAAAAAAGTTAACTGCCGAAGAAATGGAAAGGGCCAGTGCAAGGCCGTTATGCTTCATGGGGAACATCAGCAGGAGACCTGATACAAGATATGTAAAAAAGGTTATGACCGATATCTTTACAGGTGTAACCGTGTCCTGAAGCGCATAAAATGCGGATACCACCACCCTTACACCTGAAAATGCCCATAAGCCAATTGAATAATAGATCAGGGCGCTGGCAGTCATATCGGTTGATATGGCATCAAAGGCCCCTCTCTGAAAAAACAGCTGTATAAGAGGTTTTCCCATGATTATGAGACCTGCCATTGCAGGAATGGATATAAAAAAGGTCATCTTAAGGGCATGATCAAGGGTATCCATAAAGGCGCTGTTATCCTTTTCCGCTGCCTGCCTTGATAACGATGGCAAAGAGGCAGTGCTGATTGCAATGGCAAATACACCGAGCGGCAACTCCACAAGCCTGTCCGCATAATAGAGCCATGAGACGCTCCCGCCAGGCAGATAAGATGCAAGCATAGTCCCTACAAGCTGGTTGATCTGGTATATGGCAGAACCAAAGAGCGCAGGAATTATCAGGAGACCTATCTGTTTTACAGCAGGGTGGCGCAGATTAAACAGGGGTTTAAGCCTGAGGCCGCACCTTAATATGAATGGCAGCTGTAGCAGTATCTGCATTACCCCGCCGATCAGCACACCTATGGCAGAGCCAACAACTGGTTCAGAAAGATGAGGAGAGATCAGGTATGTTGACCCTATTATGCCAAGGTTAAGGAATATGGGGGCAGCAGCAGGGGCTGCAAAGTGTTTAAGGCTGTTCAATACCCCCATAAAGAATGCCACAAGGCTCACAAGCAATACATATGGAAAGGTGATACGCGTGAGCAGCACGGTAAGCTCATACTTTGCCACTTCATCCACAAAGCCATTTGCTATCAGCCTTACTATCCAGGGGGTAAAGATGATGCCTAAAAGGGTGATAATCACAAGGATGATCGATAAAATGGTCAGCATGTTTCGAGCAAGATCAAATGCCTCTTCCTTTGATTTTGTCTTCAGATATTCAGTAAAAACAGGGATAAAGGCAATGGTCATGTTCCCTTCCGCTGTAAATCTGCGGAGCATGTTGGGTATCCTGAATGCTACAATAAAGGCATCAGCAGATATGGTGGCCCCGAAAAATGAGGCAATAACCATATCCCTTATAAGACCAAGTACCCTGCTTATCATCGTATAAAATGATACAACGCCTGCGGCAAGCCCCATGTGGCGTTTTTCAATGTTATCTGTTTTTTTTATTAATCTGTTTATTTCCATTTTTTATCTTGACAGCAATAATCTATTTAATTAAAAAAGAATGTTTAAAAATCTTAACAACAGGAGTGTTTAATTTGGCAAATCATAAATCAGCCCTCAAAAGGGCAAAACAGAGTGAAAATAGTAGACTCAGGAACATGGGATACAAAACCCGTTCCAAGAATATCGTAAAAGAGGTTCGGGAAGCAGTTGCTGAAAAAGACAAGGAAAAGGCTGTCACAACACTTAGAAAAGCTACTGCAATTATTCAAAAAAGCGCCTCCAAAGGTGTGTTCCATAAGAAAAAAGCCTCACGTAAGATATCCCGTCTTGCACGTCAGATTAACCAGATTTCGGCATCCTGATCAGTTTTTTACAAGAGACAGAAACAGGTTCTCGAGAACGGGCTTTGGCCGTGAACCCGACTTGAGCAACCTGTCTGTTTCATAAAGTAACGATATTCCCCTCTTTAACCCTTTGGCACTCCAGTTTCTGGATTGCTTTATCAGTTTTTCCGCTGAAAATGGCGCTATACCCAGTTTTGACGCTATTTCACCTGCCCCTTTGCCCTCTGAAGCCAGTATACTTGCCTGCCACAGGAGCCCTATCTGCCTGTTAAGCATCCCTATGATCTGGAGAGGAGCGGCCTTTTTATCCTCCTCATCAAGAAACCTTGATAATGCAGCAAGGAGCTGCGCTGCCTTTTTTTCAGACAGGGCATCCATCAGTTCAAAAATGGTATACATCCTGCTGTTAATGGCTAGCTCCTTCACCTCAGACTCCTTTACCTTTTTATCCCCGAATGATATCTTTAGTTTTTCAAGCTCACCATATATTTTTCTTAAGCCCCCGCCTGTTATATCCTGTAAAAGGGCGCATGCGTCACGGTCAATGTTTAGCCCTATCTCACGGGCAGTTGTCTGTATCCAGGGGACTATCTGAAAATTCTTCAGCTCGCTGAAGTTTACCGCCAGACATGCCCCCCTGATGGCCTTATAAAATTTATTCTTAAAATCGGTCTTTTCAGAGAGGAATATCAGGCAGGTTGAATCTACCGGTTTTTCCAGGTATGGGACAAATTTATTGAGCTGATCCGCTTTGTATGCATCTGTTCGCTTAAGTATTATCAGCCGGTTTGATGAGAGAAAGGGTATGGACTGTGCCCTGTTTATTACATCGGAAGGGTTGCTCTCTCCTCCATAGCATATCTCCATGTTGAAATCCCTTGCATTTTCAGGGATGAATTTTTCACGGATATTCTCAAGTAATCTTTCTATAAGAAATTCATTGGGGCCGTAAAACAGATAAAAAGGGGCAAGCCTGCCCTTTTCCAGTGCGCGGGTCACATCCTCTGGTTGAAGGTCGTTTGCCATCAGAACCTTTCCATTGTAAGGTTAAATATCCTGCCGGAAACAAGCCTTGCTATCTTCAATAATGCATCCCTCTCACTCTTCCGGTTAATTAGAGGGTCTGAGGTAATATCATAACCCGCCTCCTCTGTTATGAATGGATCACTCCATACAGTCTCACCGGTTGATCTGTTGACAAGGCTTGCATTGAGACTCAGTGTCAAACGTCTTCTTCCTGTTGTCTCATGGATAATCTTATGGCCTGAAATCTCTGCTCTGGTTGAATCATAGGCCAAAGGCCGGGTCATCACATCATATACCTGTACCTTAAGCACCATCTGCGCATTATCCATCCCTTTAATGGACACCCTGCCGCGACTTATAAACTCGTTCCTTAAGACTTCTGTAAAATCCGCCTCAAAACCCCTTTCAGATGAAGTGCTTTCTATCATGGGTATTGCAATACTTGTCAGTTCAATGCCAACAGGCTCTCCCTCTGCCCTGAACCTGTAGCCGCATGAGGCGATGCAGAGAAGTGATATAAGCGCCAGAGAAGCGCATACAGCCCTTGAAAGATTCATACTGCCTTCCTATATCACTATATTAACGAGTTTCTGTTGAACCACAAAAATCTTTTTTATACCCTTTTCTCCTATAAAGGCCTTTACCTTTTCATCCTCAAGGGCCTTCGCTTCTATCTCTTTGTCCGACAGAAAGGCAGGCACCTCCATCTTGCTCCTGACCTTGCCGTTAACCTGCACAACAATGAGCCTTTTGTCCTTCTCAAGGGCGCCTTCATTATATCCGGGCCAGCCCGTATCAATCAGATAGCCCTCATGACCCAGTATGTGCCATAGCTCTTCTGTTATGTGGGGCACAACTGGTGAAAGCAGGATTACTGTCTTTTCAGCTGCCTCTCTTATTACAGACCAGGAACTTTCATCCATCTCTTTTGCATCATTCATATACCTGTAGGCATCATTGATAAGCTCCATTACAGCGCTTATGGCAGTATTAAAGTGGAACCTGTCTTCTATATCATTTGTAACCTTCTTAACAGTTTCATGTATTTTGCGGTTGAGTGCCTTAAGGTCACCATCAAGGGCTTCTTCATTTACCTTTGGGGCATTTTTCAGATTATCTAAATTATCATCTACCAGTCTCCACACACGATTAAGAAACCTGAATGCACCTTCAACACCCTGATCGCTCCATTCGAGGTCACGCTCCGGCGGAGATGCAAACAGGCAGAACATGCGCACTGTATCAGCACCATAGGTATCAACAAGAAATGCAGGGTCAACAACATTCTTCTTTGACTTGGACATCTTAAGGCTTCTGCCCCTTATTACCTGCGATCCGCACTTTGTGCACTTGTCATCCTTTACCTCATCCGGGAAGAGGTATCCGTGCTCAGGACACTCCTCTGTCTCCTTGCACACCATGCCCTGGGTCAGGAGGTTTTTAAATGGCTCATCCACATGGAGATATCCAAGGTCCTTTAAGACACGTGTAAAAAACCTTGAATACAGAAGGTGCAGGATTGCATGCTCTATGCCGCCTATGTACTGGTCAACAGGGAGCCAGTATTTTACACTATATTCATCAACCGGCGCCTTTTCATAGCGGGGGCTTGCATACCTGGCAAAATACCATGATGACTCCACAAATGTATCCATGGTGTCTGTCTCACGCCGCGCAATGCCGTTACATTTCGGACACTTTGTCTCGTAAAAATCAGGTTCAAACGAAAGCGGTGAGCCGCCGCCCTCTCTCAACTCCATATTGAGCGGGAGCACAACAGGCAGATCCTTTTCATCAACAGGCACAATACCGCACTTTTGACAATACAGCATTGGTATGGGTGTACCCCAGTATCTCTGGCGTGAGATATTCCAGTCCCTGATCCTGAAATTCACAGTCTTGCTGCCTATACCCTGTGAGTCAAGGTACAGGGCTATCTCCTCTATGGCCTTATGGTTTGCGAGCCCATTAAACCTTCCTGAATTAACAAGGATCCCCTGCCCTTCATACGCCTTTTGCATGGTATCCGAATCAAGCTCAGTGTCAGCCGGGGTGATAACCACCCTCTTTTTAAGATTGTATTTACACGCAAACTCAAAGTCCCTCTGGTCATGGGTAGGCACACACATGATCGCACCGGTACCATAATCTGCGAGCACAAAATTACCCACAAATATGGGGATCTTTTCCTGTGTAAGAGGATTAACTGCATAGCGCCCTGTAAATATCCCCTCTTTCTCGGTGAACTCGGCAGTGCGGATAAAACCGGCTATCTTCATGTTGCGCTCTACAAAGGCAAGTACATCCTTTTCCTGTTCTGTCCCCTTAATCATTTCCCTGAGCATCTGATGCTCAGGAGCAAAACACATAAATGTCACGCCATAAACCGTATCAGGCCTCGTGGTAAATACTTCTATGACCTGGTCAGAATCAGCAAGAGGAAATTTTATTATTGCACCGTAGCTTTTTCCTATCCAGTTCTTCTGCATGGCGATAACACGCTCAGGCCACCCTGTGAGACTATCACATTTTTCAAGTATATCCTCTGCGTAATCGGTGATCTTGAAGTACCAGCTGTCCATCTCTTTTATGGTTACTTCCCTGTTTGTATGACGCCAGCAGCAGCCATCCTCTACCTGTTCCTTGGCAAGCACTGTCTGGCACAGGTCACACCAGTTGACATTTGTCCTCTTCTTGTATGCCAGCCCCTTTTCAAACATCTTTATGAAAACAAGCTGCTCCCATTTGTAATAATCAGGGTCACATGTTGCAATTTCACGTTTCCAGTCATAACTGAGGCCCAGCATCCTGAGCTGTGACTTCATATGGTCAATATTGGCGTATGTCCATTTTGCCGGGTGGGTATTATTATCAATGGCAGCATTTTCAGCGGGAAGGCCAAAGGCATCCCACCCCATTGGATGAAGCACATTCTTACCGGTCATCCTCTTGTACCTGGCTATAACATCCCCTATTGTGTAGTTGCGCACATGACCCATATGAATCTTGCCTGACGGGTAGGGGAACATCTCCAGAAGATAGTATTTCTCACGGTCCGGGAGCTCTTTTACCTCAAAAAGGGCTGCATTATCCCAGCTCTCCTGCCATCTCTTTTCTATTGTATTTGGGCTGTATTTCACAATCTGCCTCTACCTTTAAATTTTATATTAGTATTCCTGCCGCATGTTCATCTGTTTCCATATCTGTCAGCCATGGATATTTATCCAGGATAACTGAAAATTCTGATACAGGTGAATATAATTCTCTCAGGCCCACTGTCAGGGGTTCAATTGCACCCATATGCCCCCTGTCAACCCGTACAAACATCTTTAACATGGGTACAGGATCATCCTTATATTTATTTAAATAACCATTGGCAAGGGTTTTTATCACTGTTTCAAGATGCATCAGGTACCCCGGTGCAAACCTCTCTGAGACAGGGAGATAGAATGCAAACTCCTTTATCCCCATACTCTGCAGCGCTGAGCCAACCGCTGATGCCTCTTTTTTCAGTGCCTCTATTGAATATTCCGACTCCTCTCCCATACCATGTATGAGGAGTTTATCAGCCTTGATAGCCTCCTGTGTTGCAAAAAGCAGCTTTTCCCCGCGCTCCCCTGACCAGATACCGGCATCAATGATATCGCTGATGCTACCGACCATTTTTCTATCCATATTTTTTATTACACTGGATATGCCGGTATTTACGCTGAATGAAAAAATCACAATTACCTGGCAAAAGAGATCCTCAAGGGGGCGATATGTAAATCTCAGGTCAAGCCGCATCGTATTATCTATTTCCGATTTTTATCCTGTAAATATTTTATGTAAATATAATCCAGCACCCCGTTGATAAAGGCACCTGATTCCTCTGTACCGTATCTCTTGCCAAGTTCAACCGCCTCATCAATAGATACCTTGTATGGAATGCTCTCCATATAAAGCATCTCATAGATACTGAGCCTTAATATGCTCCTGTCTACCCTTGACATCCTTTCCAATCGCCAGTTTTTTGATGCCTCCTTTATAAGGCTGTCAATATGGCTTAAATTTTCCGATATGCCCCTTATAAGCTCTCCTGAAAAGGCCTTTAAGGATTTCGGTGCATCGAAATTCTCACATATCAGTTCAAAGCTCTTTTCCGGGTCACCGGGGCTGTATTCCATAAAAAAAAGGATCTGGGTCACCAGCTCCCTTGCTTTTCTTCTGTTTCCCATTCTATAAATCTGTTTTTATCTGCCGCCCTGAACGGCTACTTCATGTTTTTGAAAAGACTTGCCATCTCCATAGCAGCCATTGCAGCATCCCAGCCTTTGTTCCCGGATTTGGACCCTGCACGCTCAATAGCCTGTTCAAGGTTATCAGTGGTAAGCACCCCGAAGGTTACTGGAAGAGTGCTTTCAAGTGATACAACAGCTATCCCTTTGGCTACCTCTGATGCCACATAATCAAAATGGGGGGTTGCACCTCTTATCACAGCGCCCAGACAAATTATGGCGTCATAACCGCCTTTTGTTGCAAGCCTTTTTGCAGCAATGGGGATTTCAAAGGCGCCAGGCACCCTCACCAGGGTAATGTTGTCTTCATTTGCGCCGTGCCTTTTAAGGGCATCAAGCGCACCTTCAACCAGCTTTGAGCTTATAAAGTCGTTAAACCTGCTTACCACAATGGCAAACCTATAACCCTCCGCAGATATAATACCTTCAACTGTTTTTGGCATCTTATTCTCCTGTTGTTTGTTTTTTATCCTTACCTATCTTCATCATATGACCAAGCTTCTGACACTTGGTCAACAGGTATCTTATATTTTCAGGCTTTGGCTCACACTCTATGGGAACCCTGCTCGATACTACAAGCCCGTACCCCTCAATACCCTTAATCTTTTTCGGATTATTTGTCATCATCCTCATCTTTCTTACACCAAGGGCATGAAGCATCTGGGCCCCAACACCATAATCGCGCAGATCAGCCTGAAACCCCAGATCTTCATTTGCCTCCACAGTGTCACGCCCCTTATCCTGTAAGGCATATGCCTTAAGCTTGTTGGCCAGCCCAATACCCCTGCCCTCCTGCTGCAGGTAAAGGATTACACCAAGCCCCTCCTCCTCAATGATCTTCATGGCCTTTGCAAGCTGGGTGCCGCAATCGCACCTGTATGATCCGAATACATCACCAGTAAGGCACTGTGAATGTACCCTGACTAATATCTCCTTGTCAGGGTCTATATTTCCTTTGACCAGGGCAAGATGCTCATGGTCATCAATATCGTTTATAAACCCGTAAGCCCTGAATTCGCCATATGGTGTGGGGAGTACTGTTTCAGCCACGATATGAACAAAGGACTCTGTTCTCATCCTGTAGGCAATAATATCTGCTATTGTTGCTATTTTGAGATCATGTCTTTCAGCAAATTCTATAAGATCAGGCATTCTTGCCATTGTGCCGTCATCGTTCATGATTTCACATATAACACCGGCTGGTTTAAGGCCGGCAAGCCTTGCAAGATCAACAGAACCTTCAGTCTGCCCGGTTCTAAATAGAACTCCGCCCTTCCGTGCCCTTAAGGGGAATATATGCCCGGGCTGCACAAGGTCATCAGGTCTCGCATCCTCTTTAACAGCGGTAAGGATAGTCTTTGCCCTGTCATGGGCTGAGATACCTGTCGTTACACCCTCCCTAGCCTCGATGGATACAGTAAAGGCTGTATTAAAGGGTGACCTGTTGTCACTTACCATCAGGGGCAGTTTCAGCTTTTCAACCAGTTGATGATCAAGTGAAAGGCAGATAAGCCCCCTGCCGTATTTTGCCATAAAATTAATGGCCTCAGGGGTAATCTTTTCAGCAGCGATGGTAAGATCACCCTCATTCTCCCTGTCTTCATCATCTACAAGGATTATCATTTTGCCGTTTCTAAGGTCTTCTAAAACATCTTCAATTCTTGATACTGTCATTTTATATTACTGCCAAAACCAAACTGCTCCAGCATCTCCATGTTTATTGTTGAAGCGCCATTCCTGTTTTCAGCAGCCCTCTCCTTTAATAATAATCTTTCAACATACTTGGCAATCAAGTCAGTTTCTATGTTAACCATGTCACCGGGCCTCTTTTTGATCAAGGTTGTTGAAGCCCCTGTTTCAGGGATGATATTAACCTCAAAATACCCTGTTTGACAAACATTAATCGTCAGGCTGATCCCGTCTATTGCAACAGAGCCCTTTCTAATGGTGTACCTTGAAAGCCCTTCATCAATTTTAACACCCATCAGCCATGATTTTTTGATCTGTCTTTTTTCCGATATTATGCCAATGCCATCCACATGCCCTGATACAAAGTGCCCTCCCAGCCTGTCAGTAAGTTTCATTGCCCTCTCAAGGTTTACCTCTGCCCCTCTTTTTAAAGATCCTATGGTAGTTTTTGAGGTGGTTTCACTGGATGCATACATCCTGATCAGCCCCTCATTCATCTCTGTAACAGTAAGGCATACACCGTTTACTGCAACACTGTCACCGATCTTAGAGTCTGACATATCAAAAAATGGCATGATCAGTAAATCCATATCCCCGCCTGATATCCGTGAATCATTGATTCTGCCAGTCCCTTCAATAAGACCTGTAAACATTCTTCCTTCCCCTAATAGACCGGATAACCGGTAATGAGTATATCACTGCCGACCTTCCTTATTTTTGTTCTTTCGAGTTTCAGTGAATCATTCATGCAAACAGGCCCCTTTCCTGTGGCCATAGGTATGCCGTCACCCGCACACAGGAGCTTGAGGGCCTTGAATATCATAAATTTATCTACGAGCCTTTCCCCAATCATGGAACCCATGAGAGCAGCCCCTCCCTCAAACAAAATCGATGTTATACTCTTTTTACCGAGTATATCCATTAGTTCAGCCAGATCAATATGGCTATCTTTTACAGGGCATCTTATAACAGAGGTATTAACTCTTTCAACCCGTTTTATCCTTTCAGGATCAACTTTTTCACCAGTAATTATAAAGTTCATGACATCAGCATCATCATTAAGAAGCCTTGCATCAGGAGATATCCTGAGATGTGTATCCACTATAATCCTGTGGGGATTACGGCTGTTTTTTGCTGCAAGCCTTGAGGTTAAAAGGGGGTCATCAGCTATTACAGTCCCCACACCTACCATTACAGCATCAACCTGAGACCTAAGCCTGTGAACATATCTCCTTGCATCTTCCCCTGTAATCCACATGGAATGGCCGGTTGATGTAGCAGTAAAACCGTCAAGGGTGAGCGCTGATTTTGCTATGATGAACGGCCTGCCGGTTTTAACAAATTTAGTAAAAGATTCAAGGAGTTCCACGCACTCTCTTTCAAGCACTCCTGTCCTGACATTTACGCCATTCTCCTTCAGATACTCCATCCCCCCTCCCCTGACCTTCGGGTTTGGGTCCTTCATTCCAACAACCACATTTTTTATACCACTTTCCAGGATAGCCTTTGTACAGGGAGGTGTCTTGCCATGATGATTACAGGGTTCAAGGGTAACGTAAAGAATATCGAGGGGGGTCGTCTTTCCCTTAAGGTTTGAGATGGCCTCCAACTCGGCGTGGGCTGTACCTGCCTTTTTGTGATATCCTTTCGCAATTATCCGGTTATCTCGCACAATAACAGCGCCGACAGCAGGGTTCGGGGATGTTTTACCAAGGCCCTTTGATGCTATTTCAAGGGCCTTTTTCATATATATGGTATCTTTATCGCTCAAATTTATCTTCTGGAAAGGGGTTATTAATAACAGGGACAGGCAGTATGTAAGAATATAAAGGGAAAGAGGGGCTAAAGTCCCCCTTCTCTTCTGGTCTTAAGTATATCTTCCAGCTCAGCCATGAATTCATTTATATCCTTGAACTGCCTGTATACAGAGGCAAATCGGACATAGGCAACCTCGTCCCACTCCTTAAGGCTCTTTATGACCTTCTCCCCTATCTCCTTGCTTTCAACCTCTTTTTTTCCAAGCTCCTGAAAATAGACCTCAAGCAGATCAACAAAATCATCTATCATGGTCACGCTGACAGGCCTTTTCTGGCAGGCATTTTTTATCCCTGCGATAATCTTGTCACGGCTGAAAGGCTCCCGTCTGCCATCCTTTTTTACAACCATCGGCAGGATCTCTTCGAGCTTTTCATAGGTGGTGAAACGCCTTTCGCACTCAAGGCATTCCCGTCGTCTTCTTATGGTGCGGCCATCCTTGCTTAACCTTGAATCTATGACTTTATTTTCGATATTGGAGCAATAGGGGCATTTCATATACTCAACCTTTCGATTTCGAGTTTTGCTTCTGCGAGCATCTGATCCGAGAGTGGATCATCATATCCTTCACGGTAATAAACCTTCTTAATGCCTGCATTGATTATCATCTTGGTACATATCACACAGGGTTTGTTAGTACAATAAAGAATTGACCCGTTTATGGAGATGCCATGGTATGCAGCCTGCAATATCAGATTCTGTTCCGCATGCAGGCCCCTGCACAGTTCATGTCTCTGACCTGAAGGTATGGAGGAATCTTCCCTGAGGCACCCTACCTCTTCACAGTGCCTGAGCCCGGAAGGCGCACCATTGTAACCTGATGCCAGTATCCTTTTATCCTTGACCAGTATGGCCCCAACCTGCCGTCTCATGCAGGTTGATCTCTTGGCTACAAGATCTGTTATTGCCATGAAATATTCAGGCCACGATGGTCTGGACAATTATTTTACCCCACTAAAATCAGTTAAAATACTGGTATATCGGGAACTTTGAACAGAGCTCCTTTGCAGTAGCCTTTATATCCGCAAGTATCCTCTCATTATTGATATTTTCAAGAGCCCTGTTTATAAGGCTGGCAACTGTTATTATCTCATCTTCTTTGAAACCACGTGTGGTTACAGCAGGTGTCCCTATCCTGAGACCGCTTGTAACCTGCGCGTTTCTCGTTTCAAAGGGAACTGTATTTTTATTTACCACAATGCCTGCCTTGCCAAGGGCTGTTTCAGCATCCAGGCCTGTTAAATCCTTTGATGTAAGGTCAACAAGTATGAGATGGTTGTCTGAGCCGCCGGAAACCAGATTATAACCGTATTTCATCATCTCTTTTGCCATAACCCTGGAATTCTTTACAACCTGTTTCTGGTATTCAGTAAACTCAGGCTGTAACGCCTCATGAAAACAGACTGCCTTTGCGGCCAGCACATGCATGAGCGGGCCACCCTGTATGCCAGGGAATATGGTCTTGTTTATAGCCTTCTGATGCTCCATAGAAGAGATGATCAGCCCTCCTCTGGGGCCGCGCAGGGTCTTATGGGTTGTTGTTGTTACAAAATCAACAACACCAACAGGAGAAGGATGCTGACCCGCAGCAACAAGACCTGCAATATGGGCAATATCTGCCATCACGTAGGCCCCGACCTCATCAGCTATTTCTCTGAATTTTTGAAAATCGATTACCCTCGGATAGGCGCTTGCCCCCACAACAATCATCCTGGGTGAATGTTCCTTTGCAAGATCATACACCTGGTTGAAGTCTATGAGCTGGGTTTCAGGATCAAGCCCGTATGAGAAAGACCTGTATATATTTCCAGAAAAGCTTGCCTTGCTCCCATGGGTGAGATGCCCGCCGTGGGAGAGATTCATACCCAGTATGGTGTCCCCTGGTTTCAGCACTGAAAAATATACAGCCATATTGGCCTGGGAGCCTGCATGCGGCTGAACATTCACATACTCGGCATTGAAGAGCTTCTGAGCCCTTTTTATGGCCAGTTCCTCGACAATATCAACGTATTCACACCCGCCATAATACCTTGCCCCCGGATACCCTTCAGCATATTTGTTTGTCAATACATTACTCTGGGCCTCTATTACAGCCCTTGATGCATAATTTTCAGATGCAATAAGAACAATACTATCCTGCTCCCTGATAACTTCTTTTCTAATTGCATCTGCTACCTCCGGATCTACTTGTGAAAGCCCTTTTTCAATCAACTTTAATCACCTCTATTTTCTATTTTATCAATACGCATTTTATGCCTGCCGCCTTCAAACTCTGTCGTAAGAAAGACCTTGAGTATCTCAAGCGCCAGACCTTCACCTGTAACCCTTGCTCCGACAACAAGGATATTTGCGTTGTTATGTCTCCTTGACATCTCAGCAGTAAAATGATCATGACAAAGAGCAGCTCTTACGCCCTTAAAACGGTTTGCAGCTATGGACATTCCAATACCAGCACCGCAGATCAGCACACCTTTTTCATATTCGCCCGATGAAACAGCAACTGCCACCTTGCGTGCGATATCAGGGTAATCAACCGAATCGGCGCTGTATGCACCGGCATCTGATACCTCATATCCCAGTTCATTTGTAATTAACTCTTTATATTTGTTTTTCAAATCAAAACCGGCGTGATCCGAACCAATTATAATTTTCATTTTCTCCCCAGTAATTAAGTTCAAGGTGAAATCTATGGTTCAAATGCCTTAAACAGCAATGACGCATTTGTCCCGCCAAAACCAAATGAATTCGACATTGCCACCTTTACCTGTGCCTTTCGCGCCTTGTTTGGCACATAATCAAGATCACATTCAGGATCAGGTGTTTCATAATTTATTGTAGGCGGGATTATTCCATGTTTTACTGTCAATGCAGAGTATATTGCCTCAACCCCGCCTGTTCCACCTAAAAGATGACCTGTCATGGATTTGGTCGAACTGATAGCAAGCTTATAGGCATGGGAGCCGAATAATCTTTTTACAGCCTTTGTCTCAGACAGGTCATTAAGGGAGGTTGAGGTCCCGTGTGCATTAATATAATCAACATCTTCAGGTTTCAGACCCGCACTGTTTATTGACATTGCCATGCAGTTTACAGCCCCGTCACCTTCCGGGTGCGGTGCAGAAACATGGTATGCATCACCTGAAAGCCCGTAACCTGCTATTTCAGCATATATCTTTGCCCCCCGGTTCAGGGCGTGATTCAACTCTTCAATTACGAGAATGCCCGACCCTTCGCCAATCACGAATCCATCTCTATCTTTATCAAATGGGCGGGATGCCTTTTTTGGATCATCATTTCTTGTTGAGAGGGCATGCATGGAACAGAACCCTGCAAAGGCAAGGGGGGTAATAACTGCCTCTGCGCCACCTGTAATCATTGCATCGGCGATTCCCTCCTGCACAATCCTGAAGGATTCGCCGACAGCATGAGTACTTGCCGCACAGGCAGTTTCTATTGAAGAATTAGGCCCCATGGCACCGTATTCTATGGCAATCTGCCCCGGAAGCATGTTGGGGATTATACCGGGGATAAAAAACGGGCTTACCCTTCCCGGTCCCTTTTCAAGAAGGGTCTTGTGAAAACTTTCGATCATTGAAAGTCCGCCAAGCCCTGAACCGGTCAGACACCCTACCCTGTTACAGTTTTCCGGACCTATTTTCAACCCGGAATCTTCCATAGCCATCCTGGCAGATGCAAGACCGTAATGAATAAAGATATCAAACCTTCTTATCTGTTGCTTATCAATAAAGTCCTCAGCATGAAAATCGGTCACCTCTGCGGCAATTTTACTTTTATAGTCTGAGGTATCAAACCTGGTAACCGGCCCTATAACCGATTTGCCGGAACATAAGGCATCCCAGTTTTTTTCAACCCCTGTGCCCAGAGGAGTGACCATGCCCAGGCCGGTAATTACAACCCTTCTCTTCATAAAAATAAACCCCTCTATCCCAGTATCTGATAAGATGCATGCATCAGGGAACTAGCCCATTGCCTTTGTAATGTATGCAATAGCATCCTTTACCGTGGTGATCTTTTCAGCATCCTCATCGGGTATTGATACATCAAACTCTTCTTCCATGGCCATGATAAGCTCAACCTGGTCCAGAGAATCAGCTCCAAGATCGTCTACAAATGAGGCTGTTGGAACAACATCATCTTCAGCTACATCAAGCTGCTCACATATAATATTTTTGATTCTTTGTTCAATATCTGACATTAAACTATCCCTCCTTAAAATTTATTATTAAATAATAACCCTAACCATTAATATCACTGGCCTACATATAAAGGCCGCCATTTACATGAATAATCTGCCCTGTAATATAAGAAGCAGACTCGGAACAGAGCCAGTAAACGGTTTCTGATACATCCTGAACCGTACCAAGCCTGCCAAGAGGTATCTGCTGAAGGTATGACTCCACCACCTTTTCAGGAAGCGCATCGGTCATCTCTGTCTGGATAAAGCCGGGGGCTACAGCATTTACAGTAATACCCCTTGAAGCCACCTCCCTTGCAACAGCCTTTGTAAACCCCATAATACCTGCCTTTGATGCAGAATAATTTGCCTGACCCGCAACCCCTATCTGGCCTGAGACAGAGGCTATATTTACTATTGTGCCTCTTCTGTTTTTTATCATTGACCTGATTATGGTCTGGGTGCAGTTAAAAATACTTTTCAAATTTATATTCAGAACAAGGTCCCAGTCTCTTTCTGACATCTTCATGAGCAGTGAATCCCTAGTAATACCAGCATTGTTTATCAGGGTATCAACCCTCCCATACTTTTCAAGCACACTGTCAAAAAAGCTTTCTACAGCAGATTTGGATGAAACGTCAACCTTGAAACTCTCACACCTGATGCCCTTTTCATTTAACATAGTAAGTGTCTGGTCAGAAAAGGTTTCATCCTGATCATAATGAGCAATTATAATGACCGGACGCTCTTCGGCAAACTTAAGGGCAATTGCACGTCCTATACCCCTTGACCCCCCTGTTACAACTACAACTCTCTGTGAGTTATCCATTATTATTTCCACCCTCTAAAATATTTTTATCATGAGGATTACATTGAGCGTAACCCACCAAGGCTGTTTAAAAGCTTTTCACCTGTATTGTTCTTAACGTAGGTATAAGCCATAATGATGGCATTTTTAATCGCCTTTTCAGATGAGTGCCCGTGACACACGATGCATACTCCGTTAATGCCCAGTACAGGGGCCCCACCATATTTTGCATAATCAAGGCTCTCTTTAAATACCGAGATAAAACTTTCATCTTTAAAACCGCCGGATATATTATCAAGCCCTCTTATTAACCTGGATGTAATTGATTCTGCAACCCCTTCTGATATTTTCAGAACAACATTTCCTACAAACCCGTCACATACAATAACCTGTACCTTTCCGCTTAAGATATCCCTGCCCTCTATGTTGCCGTAAAAATCAAATGGACCCTTTACGAACAGATCATAGGCAGCCTTTACAAGGTCATTGCCCTTCCCAGGCTCTTCACCGATATTTAAAAGCCCAACCTTTGGCCTTTTCATACCAAGGCATGAAACACAAAAAGCCTCGGCCATTATGCCGAATTGATACAGGTGGTGAGGACGACAATCAACATTTCCTCCCACATCAACAACTATAACATCACCCTTTTCACCAGGGATAATACCGGCAAGGGCCGGTCTTTCAACCCCTTTAAGTTTACCTGAAGCCATTATGCCGGTGATCATTGTTGCGCCTGAATTTCCGGCGCTGACAACCGCATCTGCCTTTCCGTTCTTAAGTAGCTCAAAGGCTATTCTTATGGAGGAGTTTTTCTTTTCTCTGTATCCCTTTACAGGAGACTCGCTCATATCAACTGTTTCATTGCAGTGATAAATTGTCAATCTTTCCATGCATGTTTCATTCGCAAGGTAAGGATTGATAATATCCCTGTCTCCTACAAGAACAATATGACAATCTATCTCTATTAAAGCCTGTAAAGCCCCGCGAACTACCACTTCAGGAGCGTAATCACCTCCCATGGCATCCACGGCTATTATCATTCTATATCTCTTCTTTAGTCTCGATTATTGTCTTTCCCCTGTAGGTGCCGCAATTTTTACATACCTGATGAGATAATACCGGCTCATGGCATTGGGGACAAGAAGATACATTAGGCATTGTGATATGATCATGGGATCTCCGCATATCCCGTTTTGATTTTGATTTTCTCTTTTTTGGTACAGCCATTTATTTTCTCACTCCTTCTAGTTTTTTAATTTATTAAGTGTAGCAAAAGCCGGATGCCCCTGAGCAGTTATACATTCACACGAACTCACATTCAGATTACATCCGCATTTTGCACATAATCCAAGACAATCAATTCTGCAAAGACATTTAACAGGCAAAGAAAGAAAAAGCTGCTCCCTTATTACCTCATTCAGGTTGACTTTATCATCCCGGATAAAAACAACCTCAATATCCTCTTCCATTAATTCCAGTTCATCATTTCCAGCACCATTGTTTACTGGAACCAGAAAGTAGTTGAATTCAGCCTCTATCTCCAGCCTGTATGGCTCAAGGCACCTGTCGCACACAACCCTCAACGCCCCTTTAAAGACGCCATCCAGTACATATTTACTCTCGACCCTGTAGATAGTAAGCTCTACACTAATCGGCGTCTCTATTGCCTCTATCTGATAATCTTCTTCTCCCGGCGACCACCACCCCCTGTCAAGGGTATATGAAAAATATTTTTTCCCTTCACCGGGAATTGTCTTAAGATCAATTATCATATGCATATTCTTTTACTAAATAATTCCAAGGGGTTAATTTAATTATTAAAATCCCCGTGTATTCTATAAAAAAATAGAATGTGCAGTATATATTAGAACACCTGTTTGTCAAGTTTTTTGAATAAGATACAAAATAGATGATATGGATAAAAGAAGATTAAAATTTGCATGAAATAATAAGACATAAATCACCATCTGACCTTATGGGTTCAGACAGATGGTGATCTATATTACCAAAATACAAATCTAGATAATATTTGTAATAGAATCTGCCAATACCTTTTCAGCAACCTGTTTGGAATCAACATGATAGGTATCGTTTTTAATCATCGTTTTGAGCTGCTCTATCTTTGCAGCCCTCTCTTCAGGGACAATGTCCATCTTTTCAGCCGCCTTGCTAAACTCTACCGATTCCGGGGAAATATCAACCTTGGTACCTTTTCCAGAATCCTTTTCTGTTGCCTGCCCCTGGCCACTGATATTTTCAGCCTCTTTCAGTCTGGTCTGGGATGGATCAAGGTTTCCAACCTTATTTATGCTGTTTGATATTTCATTAACCTTCATTTTTGCCCCCTTCAAGACCATATGAGGTCTTCATATAAAAAAGAGATACTGCTAATCCTCTGTCATCTGCATATCAATACCACCGGAGAACTGATTCACCAGCTTATCAGTCATCTTTCTGAGCACCTCTTTTTGACGTGCCTCACCAGAGATGTTTATTACATCAACAGGTTTTTTCTTTTCCAATGTGCCCTCATCAGCAATCATTGCCTTTTTCTTCAACTGATTACCGTATATCCTGAGCACATTTCTTATCTGATAAGTAGTGATCAAAATAAATTGCCTCCACCTATCTCTTCGACCCGGGATATTTAAAACTTAAATTTTTTTTTAAAAATAAAGGGGAGAAATGATTAAAGAGAGCTGTTTTTCATACAACTCTCATATAATCGGTCACAGGAACATGAAACTTTACTGAATTTGACAATAAAGTAAACCTGCTCTGTTAACTGGCCGCGCTGCGAGGCTTTTCTATCCCCTGTTTTTTTATCTTCTCAACAAGTGTTGTCCGATTCATGTTCAATAGCTTTGCAGCCCTGTTTTTGACCCAGTCTGCCTTTTCAAGTGCCCTTATAATAAGGAGCTTTTCATAATCATTGATTGCGTTATTAAGTGAGAACCCATCGTCAGGTATCATGGACGGACCAACATCTTCGGTCTTCTGTTTCTGAAGAAGCTTGTCAGGCAGGTCATTTACCGTAAGCTCATCGGCATCTGTCAGGATCACCATCCTCTCTATTATATTCTCAAGCTCCCTGACGTTTCCAGGCCAGTCATAATTCATAAAGGCCTTCATTACATCCTTTGATACCCCTTTAATCTCCTTTCCTCTCGTCTTAACCATAATGTCTACAAAATGGTGAATGAGCAATGGTATGTCCGAGCGTCTATCACGAAGAGGGGGTATTTCTACAGGGATAACCCTTAATCTATAATAGAGATCTTCCCTGAACTGATTTTCAAGCACCAGTTTATCCAGATCCTTATTTGTGGCTGCAATTACCCTGATATCACATTTAATTGTTTTGGTGCCGCCAAGCCTTTCAAACTCCTGCTCCTGTAATATTCGAAGCAGCTTGACCTGCAGATGCGGGCTCATCTCACCGATTTCATCGAGGAAGATAGTTCCGCCGTTTGACATCTCAAACCTGCCTATGCGTGTCCTTATGGCATTTGTAAAGGCACCCTTTTCATGACCAAACAATTCACTTTCGAGCAGGTCTTCAGGGATTGCACCACAGTTAACAGGGATAAGAGGCTTGTCACGGCGCATGCTGTTATAATGAATGGCCTTGGCAACAAGCTCTTTTCCTGTGCCTGATTCGCCCAGTATAAGAACCGTGCTGTCAGTATCAGCCACCTTTTCTATAATTCTAAAGACCTTGTTCATCTCAGAGCTGTCGCCTATAAAGTTATCGAACTTGTACTTCTTTTTAAGCTGGTTCTTCAATGCGACATTTTCTCTCTTGATATCCCTGAATTCAAGGGCCCGGTTAATGACCATAATAACCTCTTCCATCTTTACCGGTTTTGCAAGATAGTCAAAGGCACCCGCCTTCATGGCCTCAACCGCAGTCCTTATGGTAGCATAACCTGTCAGGATAATACCTATTGTGTCAATAGAATGATCTACCAGGTATTTGAGTACCTCCATTCCATCAACCTTTGGCATATTCAGGTCAATCAGCGCAACATCATATAAATCCTCTTCTATCAGAGTGATAGCCTCTTCACCATTCTGTGCTGTATCAACATCAAAATCTTCAAGGCTTAAAATGTCAGAAAAAGACTCTCTGATCTTTGATTCATCGTCTACTACCAGTATCTTTGCTTTTGCCATAGATTATTCTCCCCTTTCAGGTGATATCATTTTGAATAATACAACGCCAATATTTTGGCTCTAGCCTTAACGACGTCAATATTTTAACTTCAAAATTTAAAATAGCAATCTTTTTTTTAATTATTAAGAGATATATAGCTGTTTGAAAGTAATATTTGCTATTTTAGGTAAATATGAAAATAAGTTGTGTTATAAATCAGCATTAAGTATCATTATATTGTATTTTTTCTACCTTTAAATTTATTATGCTGTTTTTCAACAATCAGCACGGTAAAGACTTCGTCAAAGAGTTGACAAAAAATCTATAACTGTACAAGAAAAGGCTGTTGTGCTAAAGGTATGAGTCAAAAAACTATCACCTTAACATTAGCACGAAAAGACAGATACAACCTTTTATAATTGGGCGTAGAGATGCAGATTTTAAGTGGAATAAAATATAATCTGGCAGGATTAAAGATGGGGCTCAGGACCCAAAAGCTGCTGTTTCTGGGGCTATTGCGTTTTTTTGTTGTCATCCTTGTGGCAATAGGTTTAAGTGCTATTATACTGATATACCATACTGATATTATATCTGCCATATGGTCTAAACCCGAAAGCCTCTGGGTGGTTTGGATATGGCATCTATTATCGTGGCTCATATCCCTGATTCTTATAATATTATCATCTGTGATCTCATATCTCCTTTCACAAATACTGTTTTCGATTGTGATCATGGACAGGATGTCAAGGATAACAGAAAGGATCAGGAAGGGCCATGTTACAGAGCCCGGCAGTCTCTCCTATTTTGGCCAGTTCATGTTCCTTATCAGGCAGGAGATCCCAAGGGCAATCATACCAATATTTTTACTCCTGATATTATCTGTTATAGGATGGTTTACACCTTTAGGCCCTTTTATCACGATTTTAACATCCATCATTGCTGCTGCCATTCTTGCATGGGATAATACAGACCTCGTATCTGCAAGGCGATGCATGAAATACAGGAGCAGGTTCAGATTTTTTATTGATAATTTTTCCTTTCATATAGGCTTCGGGCTTTTATTCCTGATCCCTGTTTTCAATATACTCTGCCTCTCTTTTGCACCCATAGGGGCCACCCTTTACTACCTGGATAAACATGAACAATAGAAGATGTTAAAGGTGAGAATAAAATGACAAGAAAATTTCCAAACCTTTTTTCTCCATTAAAAGTGGGTAGATTAACCCTCAAAAACCGGATCATATCTGCCCCTATGACCTTCCCCATTTTGACGTCAGATGGATGTCTTACCCCTGAGGCCATAGCGTTTTATGAACTCAGGGCAAAGGGAGGGGCCGCAGTGGTTACTGTGAGTGAACTGATTGTTAAACCTGAAGGCAGGTACTACCCTGTTCAGGTTATTATTAATGCCCCAAATGCAAAAGACAGCCTGGCAATGGCGGCAAGAGCAATAAAGCGGCATGGGGCCATTCCCAGTATGGAATTATCACATGGCGGAAAATACGCCCTTAAAGATGAAAAACATCCTGTGAGCTACGGGCCGAGTGATGAGTTCACAGATGATTTACAGACGGTTCACTCACTGACCCATGACATGATAGAGGATATCATTGAGGCATATGGAAAGGCAGCAGAAATGTGCATGGCCGCTGGTTTTGAAATGCTTCTCATACATACCGGTCATGGCTGGCTCCTGCAGCAGTTTCTCTCACCTGCCACAAATAAAAGAACTGACAAATATGGTGGGAATCTGACAAACAGGGCAAGGCTTGCTGTTGAGGTGCTCGACAGGGTGCGCTCTGTTGTGGGGAATGGTTTTCCTATTGAGCTGAGGATGAGTGCAGAGGAATACATGGCAGGAGGTTATAACTTTACCGAAGCCATTGAGTTTGCAAAACTGATACAAGAGAGGGTTGACCTTATACAGGTATCAACAGGCGCTCATACAGGGAATTTTGAGAAAACCCATCCCTCTTCATTCATGGAGAGAGGCGTAAATGTCCATTATGCGGAAGAGATGAAAAGGCATATTAATATACCTGTCTCCACCATAGGGGCTCTAAATGAACCAGACATGCTTGAAGATATAATCAGCACAGGTAAGGCCGATGCTGTAGTTATGGCAAGGGCACTTCTGGCTGACCCTTACCTACCGAAAAAGGCATACCTGGGAAAGGATGACGAGATAGTCCGCTGTTACAGGTGCTACGCCTGTATGGCAGAGAGAATGACAACCGGCCTGCGTATTTGCTCCCTTAATCCTGTAATTGGAAGTGAATATGAAAGTAGTTTCATTAAAAACACAACCAGACCCAAAACAGTTCTGGTAGCTGGTGGAGGCCCAGGAGGCATGCAGGCAGCACTTACAGCCGCTGAACGAGGTCATAATGTTATCTTATGTGAAAAGAGCAATAAGCTGGGCGGTGCGCTTAACGGGGTTAAAGGGGCGCCATTTAAGGATGACCTTTACAGGTTCATCTCGATAAAGGCACTTCTTATGCGAAATGCCGGTGTTGATATAAGACTTAGCACAGAGGTAACACCCGCGCTCGCAGCACAAATCAGGCCTGATGTGCTTATTGTTGCGGTTGGTGCAGAGCCAATTATCCCTCCTATACCTGGTATAGATGGCGAAAATGTGATCATGGCAAATGATCTGCCAGATGATTTAGAAAAGGTTGGTCAGATGGTAATAGTTATGGGCGGCGGGCTTGTAGGGTGCGAGACGGCCCTTCACATGGCTATGGAAGAGAGAGATGTAACAGTTATAGAAATGATGGAGAGTCTGTGCCCTGACGCAAACCAGCGCTACAGGCCATTACTTATGGCGCAGCTTGAAAAGCATGTAAAGTGCATAACAGGGATGCGCGGTGTGCAGGTTACAGCAAAAGGTATTTTATGTGCTGACAGGGATAGCCATGAAACATTTTTAGAGGCAGACAGTGTTATTTGTGCAACAGGTCAGCGGCCCCGCAGGGATATTGCAGATGTGCTAAAAGACTGCGCGCCTGAAGTAATCAAAATAGGAGACTGCGTAAAGGCATCTAATGTTACACAGGCATTGTTCCAGGGATACTGGGCCGGGGCTGATATAGAATAGATAAAAAAGAGGCGCTATTCCAGGATATCCATGATAGCCCTGTTAATCTCCGGGAACCTGAAACTGTATCCCTCATCCAAGAGCCTCTTAGGGATAACCCTCTGGCCTTTCAATAATACATCAGCAAATTCACCCATAACCAGTTTGAGCATAAACCCAGGTACAGGTGGCAGTATAAGCGGTTTTTTCATCGCGATGGAGATGGCTTTTGTCAATTCTCTGTTTGTTACAGGGTTTGGCGCAGTACAGTTATATATGCTGCTCAAACCTTTGTTTTCTATCTGGTAGATAAAAATATTTATGAGGTCATAAAGGTGTATCCACGAAAAATACTGCATGCCATTACCGAGCCGGCTTCCAAGCCAGTATCTGAAAAGAGGCATCATCATATGGATTGCACCTCCTCCCTTGCCAAGCACAATACCGAACCGGTTTATTATTACCCTTGCCCCACAGCATAGTGCCTCCAGTGCTGTTCTCTCCCACTCCGCTGACAGGGATGCAAGAAAATCACTGCCTGGCGCAGCATTTTCATCCACTGCTTCGTCATCATGAAAACCATAATAACCCACAGCAGAGGCACTTATAAGTAACAGGTCTGACTTTTTATTTCTGGTAATCTCTTCAACTATATTTCGGGTCGTATCAATACGGCTTTTAATAAGGGTTTTTTTATATGCCGGTGTCCATCGTTTGAATATGGTAGCCCCTGCAAGGTTAATAACCACATCACATTCCATGAGTCTTTCAAGCCATGGGCCTTTGCGGGCAGGATCACCATCAACATGGATGATATTACTCTCATGTGTTGGATTTTTTAATGAACGAGTCAGGATATATACCCTGTGGCCTCTCGCAGAAAGTGCATTTGAAAGAGATGTACCTATAAAACCTGTACCGCCGGTTATGAAGATATTCATACGCCCTCTACCAGAGATCTACTTTCTTACAATAAAACTGGAACGGACTGTACTTGCGCCGAAAAATTTTTTTGAGTAACTCTCAACTCTCTCTATATCAAACTCTTTACATGAAAAGATATTGAGATAAGCAGCCCTGTATTCTCTTGAGAAATGCCCTGTAACTGAACCCTCTTCTGAAAACTGGATAATCGAAAAGAGCCTGCTCCCTTCAATGCCTTCACCCGAAAAGGAGAATATTGGTTCAGAGTTTGCTTTCATGCCTGATGCATCAAACAGTTTACCTGGAAACCCCTTTATCAAACCAGCATCAGATATTGTATCAATGCTGCAACCATACAGGTCAAGCACCAGCTCACGACCGAATACAACAGGAGATAAAGGCACCCTGTTTTTCTTTTTTTTAACCGCAGTTAATGTCATAAAAGGCGTTCATTTAAAAAGCCAGGCATATAAAAGGCTCCAATGTGTATACCGGGATTATAATATCTGGTATTCATATTGGATGCGAATGATTTTTGTTCAAATGAATTTATACTTATTTTACAAGGATCAATTTTATCGGAACAGAACATTGCAGAGAAAAACCCGCCAATATATGTGGGTATGGCAAACAGATATGGTCTTACAATATGAAATATCTCATTTAAAAGGATATATGATGCCCTCTGCTCATCTGGCTGCATATGAATGGAACCGGTCTGGCATACCATTATGCCATCAGGAGAGAGAAGATGGTGGATACCCCCGTAAAATTCTTTTGAGAAAAGTGCTGTGGCAGGGCCGATCGGGTCTGAGGAATCAACTATAACGAGATCATATTTTTCATCTGTCTCTTTCACAAACCTGGCGCCGTCTCCAATTATAAGATTTGTCCTTTTATCATCAAATGCCCCGTTACTTATTACTGGAAGGTACTTTTTACATATACTGATCACTGTGGGATCTATCTCCACTATTGTTACCTTCTTTACAGAACTGTGTTTTAAGACCTCCCTCAATATACCGCCGTCTCCCCCTCCTATAACAAGTGCCTTTTCTGGATTCGGGTGAGACAGTACAGGTATATGAGACATCATCTCATGATAAATAAATTCATCCTTCTCAGATGCCTGAACAATCCCGTCCAAGAAAAGCATTCTGCCATACAGGGTTGATTCAACCACCATTGCATGCTGGAATTCAGAATTGCTTTCATGGAGTATGGATTTTATCCTGTAATGGGTTTCAATATCCTTCCATCTTTCAATTACCCATTCCTGATCCCGGGTCATGATTCGATGATTCCCCTCCTGATCTCCTGAACATCGATCCTGTAAGGCTTGAATTCCTCCTTGATGACAGGGATTGCCAGATGAGGATTCAGTGTCCCGCATACAAACAGATCAAGTGCAGCATATTCATATTCCGGCCATGTATGGATACTTAAATGAGATTCCTGAAGGATAGCAACACCGGATATTCCGCCATTTGGCGTGAAGACGTGAAGGTCAATACCGAGCATTGTTGCACCACAGGTATTGATCGCTTTAATAAAGATCTCCCGGATCCGGTTGGAATCATCCAGGAAATGCTTTGTCCAGAGTTCAATAAGGAGATGAACCCCAGTAAATTTCACGTCACCTTCTTGACCGCAGTATTCTCTTGCATATAAATAATCTTTTTTTAATGTTATGTTTTTCATCTATACCCATAAAAACTCCTTTCCCTTTTATTTTTACCTGAAAAAACATTGCGTTTCCTTCAGGTACAATAAAACAACACGTTTCAAATAAACCAAACTGCTTGAAAATGCAATAAAAAAATATGGTTTACGCCTACTGTACCATGTTTTTCATAAAGAGCTGTTGAATAAATAGAATATTAATATTATATTTATCGCCTGTATCTTTAAAATTGTAAAATTAAGTTATTTAACTGTATATTTACTTAATATTTGTCTATCTGCCCATAAATTATGGAGGTATAAAAATGTCAAAAAAACTGCTGATAATCGGGGGAGTTGCCGGAGGTGCAACAGCGGCATCCAGGGCAAGAAGAATTGATGAGACCGCAGAGATAATCCTTTTTGAGAGGGGCGAATACATCTCATTTGCCAACTGCGGCCTGCCCTATTACATCGGCAAAATAATAAAAGAGAGGGAAAGCCTGCTGGTGACCACAGCCGCGGCATTTAAGGCAAGATATAACATAGATATAAGACCCTTTTCCGAGGTTACTGAGATAGACAGGAACCGTAAGGAGGTTACTGTAAGGGAGATAAAAACCGGAAAGACCTACAAAGAGAGCTATGACAGGATCATACTCTCGCCAGGGGCTGAACCTTTGAGGCCGCCCCTTGAAGGGATAAACATAAAAAATATCTACAGCTTAAGAAGCATCCCTGACTCTGACCTTATAAAGGCCCATGTTGATGAAAAAAATCCTGAGTCAGCAGTAATAATAGGTGGCGGGTTTATTGGTCTTGAAATGGCTGAAAACCTCGCATTAAGGGGTATAAAGGTTACCATTATAGAGATGCTTGATCAGGTCATGGCGCCTGTCGATTATGAGATGGCTGCTATTGTGCATGCCCATTTAAAGGAAAAGGGGGTTGGCCTTATACTGGGAGACGGGGTGAAATCCTTTTCCATGTCAGGAAACCAGGTCAGGGTGACAACCGGCAAGGGAGTGGAAGTCAAATGCGATATGGTTATACTCTCCATCGGCATCAGGGCGGAAAGCATACTTGCAAAAAACGCCGGCCTTAATACAGGAAAACGCGGTGGTATAGTTGTGGATTCCGGCATGAGGACATCAGACCCTGACATATACGCGGTTGGTGATGCTGTAGAGGTCAGGGATTATGTATCCGGATTTCCTGTAATGACCGCACTCGCAGGGCCGGCAAACAAGCAGGCGAGGATAGCGGCAGACAATGCCATGGGAAGGAACGCAAAATTCAGAGGAACCATGGGGACTACTGTGGCAAAGATATTTGATCTGGTTGTCGCCTCTACAGGTAATAACGAAAAGACCCTGAAACAGAATAACACGCCCTATCTGGTAAGCTATACCCACTCAGGGTCACATGCAGGTTATTTCCCTGACGCAGAGATGATGGCCATCAAGCTTCTCTTTTCACCTGGCAGCGGAAGGATACTCGGTGCACAGATAATCGGCGGGAAAGGGGTAGACAAAAGGATAGATGTACTCGCTACTGCCATATACGCTTTTATGACAGTAGATGACCTTGAGGAGCTTGAACTTGCATATGCCCCGCCCTTTTCATCCGCAAAAGACCCGGTCAATATAGCCGGTTTTGTTGCCGCAAATATCCTTAAAGGTGATGTTCAGACAGTCAACTGGGATGACCTGAAGGATATTGATAATGAAAATGAGATACTCATAGACCTGAGGGACAAAAATGAGCTTGATGAATCAGGCACTATTGAAGGGGCAATCAATATCCCCTTAAGCGAACTCAGGGGAAGGCTCACGGAACTGGACAGGACAAAAAGCTATATCCCCTTCTGCGCCATAGGCCTGAGAGGCTATCTGGGCCACAGGATACTTGTGCAGAATGGCTTTAAATCAAGAAACCTGAGCGGGGGGTACAAGACCTACAGGGTAACTGCGAAGTAGTGTGCATCCATAAAGAGACAAATTCTGGATGGACACTACCTAAGTATAATTGATGTTGACGTATTTAAAGTATTATTTTTTTCTGGAGACATTATAATGGCATCTGCAATTCATGAGCTTGCAGGCAAGATCGCGCCTGAATCGGTACTGATCGATCCGGATAAACTTGTTTCAGCATATTATACAAGTGATCTATCCGGCCCTGTTTCATTCGGGACATCAGGCCACAGGGGATCATCCATCAAGGGCACATTTAACGATCTTCATATAGCAGCAACATCACAGGCCATATGTGAATACCGCAGATCAAAAGGGGTTAACGGGCCCCTTTATATGGGTTTTGACCCCCATGCCCTCTCCATGCCTGCATTCAGGACCGCCCTTGAGGTATTTGCCGCAAACGATGTGGAGACCATCATCCATAAGGATGATCAGTTCACACCAACGCCTGTAATTTCATTTTTTATACTTGAACATAATAAACAGGATAAAAGGCATCAGGCAGATGGCGTTGTTGTTACCCCATCACATAATCCTCCGGGCGATGGCGGGTTTAAATACAATCCGCCTAGCGGCGGCCCTGCTGATGTGGATGCCACTGACTGGATACAGACAAGGGCTAACGAACTTATAAAAAATAAAGGAACCGGTATAAAAAGGGTCCCATATGAAACCGCCTGCAAAAAAGAGAATGTGCATGAGCAGGATTTTATGATGCCATTTATCAGGTCATTGTCCGATGTTGTTGATATAAAGCTGATAAAGGATGCAGGCATCAGGATCGGCGCTGACCCAATGGGTGGCGCCGGCACAGGTTTCTGGATGCCACTGGCAGAGCTCTACGGCCTTGATATAGATGTGGTCAATAAAAAGACAGACCCGACATTCAGGTTTATGACCCTTGATTCTGATGGTGAGATCAGGATGGACTGCTCCTCACCCTATGCAATGGCTGGTCTTATAGCCATGTCAGATAAATATGATATTGCATGGGGTAATGACCCTGATTTTGACAGGCACGGTATTGTATGCCCTGATGGCCTCATGAACCCCAACCACTATCTTTCTGTTGCCATCTGGTACCTTCTTAAAAACAGGGCGGGCTGGAATAGGGATATCTCCATAGGTAAGACACTTGTAAGCAGCAGCATGATTGACATGGTTGTTAATGCCTCTGGCAAGGGTTTATATGAAGTGCCTGTGGGCTTTAAATGGTTTGTTCAGGGGCTGCTTGATGGAAAGGTTGCATTTGGCGGTGAAGAGAGCGCAGGCGCAACCTTTTTAAGGATGGATGGATCAACATGGACAACAGATAAGGATGGCTTCTGCATGACCCTTCTGGCAGCGGAAATACTCGCAAAAACAGGGAAATGCCCCTCTGATATTTATAAAAACATCCTTGTTCCCGCACACGGCGAACCATTTTATAAGAGGGAAGACGGTGCCATATCTGATGAACAGAAAAGGGTGTTAAAGGGGCTCAAACCTGACAACATCAAAACAGATAGAGTCGCAGGAAAAAAGATACTCAACATCATGACAAATGCGCCCGGTAACAATGCATCCATTGGCGGAGTAAAGGTTACCCTTGAAGGCGGCTCATGGTTTGCCTTAAGACCCTCAGGCACAGAGCCCAAAATGAAGATATATATTGAAAGCTTTGAGGGTAAAGGGCTCTGGCAGAGGATCTATGACGAGGCCCTGCCCCTTATATTCGGGGATTAGTATTCTGAATTTCAAATTATCCTGTTAAGAACTGGGGATCGGCAGACATGATACGACACTTTAATAAAACAATACCTGTTTCACTGATTTTCATCCTTACGCTTTTACTTTCCCTATCATGTTTTGCCCGTTCCTTAAAAACATCCCTTGATAAAAATAAGGAAACCCGGATCCATAGTTTAAGTTCTTCAGGAGAAGATAACCATCATCAAAATATCAGGAGTGAAGATATAAGACTGTCAAAAGATCTGAAAAGACTTGATACATTATCCAAAGAGCTTGAGTCTTTAAAATCAGAGATGCTGGAGATGAGGGAGAACTCAAAGGTGTGGACAATAGACTATTTCCCGCCTGAGGAGCATGACAGGATAGAAAATATCCTTTTCAGGTATCGCATGATCAGGAGCACCCTCTGGGAGATCGTCTCTTTTTACAAGGATTACAGGGAGCATTTCACAACCCCTGAGACACAGACAAAGGGATTCATCATCGGCTACAGCGCTGGGCTGCATCTCACATCATACACATCTCTGCTTGTAACCACTTTTATTGATGAACCGGCTGGCAAACGTAAACTTAATGAGGCATATCCGAGGTCTGAGATAAAGGCTGGCACATATGATATGCTTCTTTCAAGCCTCACCTCTATTGATCACATGGAGGCTATCAAGGTTGCATGGGTGCTGTTTAATAATGAGAAGGCTGACACCTCTTCAGTGCTTTATACTATCTACAGCGCTGACCCCGAATATCAGGCTGTAATTGACCGGATAGGCTATCTATATAAAGAGACAGATGAGAGGATCACCTTTATCCTTAAAAAGAAATCCCTGCTCTTACCTAAAACAGCAAACAGACTCAGGCATACGTTTATACTCAAGCTTGCAGATAACTTGAAGAACAAGGTAGGTGATAATCTCTATGCAATCAGGGGGCTTCTTTTTTCCAATGTCAGTGATATAAAGATCCCTCTTACATGGCCTATCAAATTTACAGAGGAGCAGAAGAGAGAACTCCACTCCATTTTAAGGCCGGGTGACATTATACTCACCTATACTGCCGGGTACATGAGCAATATCTTTTTACCTGGCTCATTCAAACATGGGATCACCTATGTGGGTGATACATCTGCAAGAAAGGAGACAGGGCTGGTAGATATTCCTAAAGCCCTCATTGCAGGCATAAATGTCAAAAAACTTGAAGCGGATTTTAACACTGAACTTCTTGAGTCAGGTCTTAAGGCAGATGTTATAGAGGCGGTTGCAGAGGGTGTTATATTTAATTCCCTTGACCTCCTGCTTGATACCCACATCAACAGGATGGTTGTCTTAAGGCCAAGGCTATCGACAGCGGAGATCAAAGAGGCACTCACCATCACCTTTGCACTGCTTGGCGCAGACTATGATTTCAAGTTTGATTTCAATGATGGCTCATATCTCTGCTGTACAGAGGTGATATACAGGGCGCTAAATTCAAGGGGCGAATATAATTTTGACCTCGTAAAAAGGATGGGCACCCTGACACTGAGCGCCGATGACATCCTTGAATACTATGTAAGGAATGAATACAGGCCATTTGATGTTATGGTTTATGCGGAGAAGGATCATTCAGCAGATGGCAATACAGCAAGCCTCTATAAAGGCGATAAGGGGTTGAAGCAGTTGAAGAGGCTCATGAATATACAGTAAATCATTTTTTATTAGCCTATTGAGATATTTTAAGTTAATTATTGCCCTGTAACCTGTTAATGACAAGGAGGATAAAATGGCAAACATCGATTATGAAAAGTTAATAGCCCGTTTTCCTGATGGAGAGGTGATCCCCGCGATTATGAACCGGCAGATCCCGAGTATGACGATGATCAGTGACAATCTTATACCGGGGTCTAACAATTACATGGAGGGCGGATGGATTTATGACATACCGGAGCCCAATCCTGGGGTGTTTGAGATGAACCACCGGAGATTTGATGAACTGGTAATGCTGATAGGCAGTGACCCTGATAACCCTGAATACCTTGGGGCAGAGATTGACTTTTATGTGGCAGGGCAGCCTGTAACAATAAACAGGACAGCCGCAATGTTTATTCCCAAAGGGATACCACACGGCCCGCTCCACTATAAAAGGGTATTCGGTAAAAGACCCGATATCAAGCCACATTTTATGACCGGCATCATGATAGGTGTTGGAAACCTGAAGGAGGCATGGGGAGACAGCGGGGTTGCCGAGGCAAAGAAGGAGTTCCCAGTAAAGGCCGATAATGACAAGAGGGATTATTCCCTGTTCGGGACAAAGAAGTATCTCTTTGAGGTTGGGCAGGGGCTTAAAAACCGCAAAAGCATGACGCTTATGAGCAGTGAACTTGTACCTGAGGCATACTCATACATAAACTTAAGCTGGATAACCGGCATACCTGAAACAGACCCAAGAGAACATGCCCATGACTATGATGAACTCCTGGTGCACCTGGGGGGCAACCCTTTTCGCCCAAATGACCTTGGCGCAGAGATAGAATTCGAACTCGGCGGCAAACAGTATACAGTCAACTCGACCTCTTCAGTATGGCTGCCAAAGGGTGTAAAGATGGGGCCAATGAAATGGAAAAATTTCAGGCACCCTCACATTGTACTATCTATTATCTTTAACTGCGGTGACAAAGAAAAGATATATGGTGATATGAAATAAAAAAATCGCTTGAATCAACTGTATGGGGTTTTACCCCACGCATGGTAGAGACAAGGCATGCCTTGTCTCTACGAGATATATACCGGTCAGAAATAATTTCCAGCCCTGCAAAAGCATAAAATTTTCTTGACTTACTCCTTATAAAACATAGAGTGCAAATGTTTTTTACCAGGTTGATGCATCCTGATAAATAAAATAAATTTCACTAAAATTAAAAAATATCCGGAGAAGAATGATGTTTTATTTTTTGTATTCTATGAAAAGAGTCAAACAGTTACTATTACTAATCATATTTA
>JAAZBV010000124.1 GCA_012513605.1 Desulfatiglans sp.
AGCAGGGAATTCCTGGGCGATGGTGTGGTTACAGGTCATGGGACTGTTAATGGAAGGCAGGTATTTGTCTTTTCTCATGACATGACTGTTTTTGGAGGCAGCCTTTCAGAGACCTTTGCCGAAAAGATATGCAAGATTATGGATCTTGCAGTAAAAAATGGCGCCCCTGTTATCGGGTTCAATGATTCTGGGGGTGCAAGGATTCAGGAGGGTATTGAAAGCCTGGCAGGTTATTCTGATATCTTCTTAAGAAATGTAATGAGTTCAGGGGTTATACCCCAGATCTCGATTATTTTCGGGCCGTGCGCAGGCGGCGCTGTCTATTCTCCTGCTCTTACTGATTTTACAATAATGGTAAAGGAAAAAGGGTATATGTTTCTTACAGGGCCAAGGGTTATAAAGGCTGTTACTCACGAGAATGTCAGCACAGAAGACCTTGGAGGCGCCTATATTCATACGACCAGGAGCGGTGTTGCCCATCACGCTGTTTCATCGGATCACGAGGCTATAGAGTTTGTAAAGGATATGCTTTCATATTTTCCCCAGAACAACAGGGAAAACCCGCCTTTCATTGAGAGCAGTGATCCATCTGACAGGACAGACAAGGAGCTCAACAGGATCATACCGGAAATTTCCAGCAAGGTCTATGATATGAAACAGATCATAAAAATGACGGTTGATAGCTCAATATTTCTTGAGGTGCATGCAAAATATGCCACTAATCTTATAGTGGGGTTTGCAAGATATGGAGGGTTCCCGGTTGGTATTATTGCCAATCAGCCACGGTTTCTGGCTGGGGTGCTTGATAATAATGCATCTGTTAAGGGTGCAAGATTTGTGAGGTTTTGTGACTGTTTCAATATCCCGGTTATTACCTTTGTCGATGTTCCGGGTTTTCTTCCTGGAACAGCACAGGAGTATAACGGGATCATCAGGAACGGCGCAAAGATGCTTTATGCATACGCTGAGGCCACTGTACCTAAGGTTACTATCATTACTCGAAAGGCGTATGGCGGGGCATACTGCGTGATGTCATCAAAGCATTTAAGGGGTGATATAAACTATGCATGGCCTACAGCCGAAATAGCGGTTATGGGCGCAAAAGGCGCGGTTGAAGTACTCTATAACAACTATTACAGCGCAGACCATGACGTTTTTCTTGCAGAAAAAGAGAGGGAATACTCAGAACTGGTTGCCAACCCTATTGTTGCGGCAAAGCGTGGTTATATTGATGATATAATTGAGCCGGCCACTACCAGGCCAAGGGTTATTAATGCACTCAGGATGCTTAAGGATAAAATCGATACAAATCCGGTAAAGAAACATGGAAACATTCCTCTATAAAAAGGATATAATCTATGAAATTCCTTATTGTTGATGATGATTCAGTAAGCAGGCAGATATTGATAAAACTACTGTCTCAGTATGCGGAGTGCCATGAGGCCAAAAACGGTCTGGAGGCATTGTCAATCTACAGGAAGGGATGGGAAGACTGGGCGCCCTTTGATCTTTTAACCCTTGATATCTCAATGCCTGAGATGGATGGAAAAAAGGTATTGCAAACTATAAGGGCGCTTGAGAATGAAAAGAAGGTTCCAAAAGACAAGAGGGTCAAGATACTTATGTCTTCAAGCCAGAAAGACAGAGAGACTATTCTTGCATGTGTTCAGATGGGTTGTGATGATTACATTTCAAAACCCTTTGACAGGGAGATAATTCTGAAAAAACTGCACAAACTTGGTATCTCAACACCCGGAGAGGATACAAAGGTTGCAGGAGGCGAGCCCGTACAAAAGGATTCTGTATCTGAATTCAGGGATACTATTACTGAAGAAGATAAAAAAATGTTGAAGGAGAGCATCCAGAGGATTGTTCATAGATTCAAAACCGGGAATATAGAACTGCCCGTGCTCCCTCAGATCATTGATGATGTGAGAAAGGTGATGATTAGCCCTAACTCCACGATTGATGAGCTTGCAAAGGCCATTGAGAAGGACTCTGTCATATCTATCAGGATAATTGCAGGGGCAAATTCGCCTTTTTACAGGGGTGCAGAAAAGATAACTACCCTTGATAAGGCAATCATGAGGCTGGGTTTCAGGGAGACAGGGAGTATCGTTAATGCAATCACGAATAAAAATCTTTATGATACAAAGGACCCGGTGCTTCAGTCTCTTATGGAAAGACAGTGGATGCACTCCCTTGCCTCTGCCTATGGCGCAAAGAGCATTGCACAGAGGCTTCAGATTGATAAGGCGGATTATCTGTTTCTGCTGGGACTTACACACGATATCGGCATGGTGCTTTTGTTAAGGCATCTTGACAGCAGTTTTTTTGACAGTGATGCATCAAAGATAAATGAAATATACCCTGTTGCAAAAAAGGTTCATGCGGAGTTCGGCGCTGCCATAGTTAAAAGGTGGGGTTTCTCGGATGATTTTATAAAGATAATTCTTCTTCATGAGGGCCAGGGGTTTAATGCAAATACACCAAAAGAGGCGCTTATTGTAAATCTTGCCTTTAACATGGCATACAGGCTCGGATACGGGATATTTGATATTGAACCTGATCTGGCTAAGCTTGAATCCACAAGGCTGCTCAGTATAGGCCCTGATTCATTTGATGAAATTTTAAATGAGATAAAGGATAATATTACAGGGGCGTCAGATATATTCTGATACCCCTGTTATGGCAAATCAACTTATTGGGGGGTGATATTATGGCAGGTGGTACATTTCCTGTAGGCCAGGTTGTCATCCTTGAATATCCTTTTTTCATTATGGCAGACCTTGCAGTTTTTATGATACGCAGCCTGAAGCCCTGGCCTGTTCTCTATCTTTTCAAGAGGGTCATGACAATCTGAACATTTTTTTATCTCACCCCATGGAGACCAGATATTCTTACCATCTTTATAATCATGGTGACATTCCCAGCATGAGATCTTATAATCCCTGGCATGTTTCACATGTTCAAACCGGGACGGTCCTTTTCTGTCCGTCCTGTAGCCATTATTATCGATAATGATAATCTCATGGCTCTCTTTTATCTGTGTTAATTCTTCAGGCTCCTTTTTATCCAGGGCAGAGGTTGTTTTTGAAACTAAAATCATAAAACAGGCAGAAAAGACAAATAGAAATATGGCTGGAATATATATGCGGAAAAAAACCGGCTTGTGATCAATACTCATTACAGATTCTCCAGTATAGTTGGATTATGAAAAATTATTCAATGTGTTACCGGCTATTGGCAAAATTTATGTGCCGGAAAAACAGCGCAACCATACTAAATCTGTTTTAAAAATGATAGTATTTTTTAACACTGTTTTATTCTCTTTGGATTAGGGGAGGGGTCCCTGAGGGGAGAAAGGAGGGTGAAAAACTCAGGGACCGTGTGTGACAGGGATATCAAAGCCAACCCCCTGTCATGGCCTGAAATTAATCATTCAGACTGGATTTTCAATGACAGGTTTAAAACAAAATTATTTCTAATAATATCAATTTGATATAGCTATTTCATAGGGGAGGCGCAGTCAGCCGTGTCCCCTGAAAGTTTTGAAATGGCATGTTTGAGTGCGGGGAGTATAACAGCAAGGTTTTCCTTTACCCCTTTTGGGCTGCCGGGAAGGTTGACAATAAGGGTGCTGCCGCGTACACCGGCCATTGCCCTTGAGATCATTGCATGAGGGGTTTTTTTTAGGCTTTCCGCCCTCATTGCCTCGGCCATGCCGGGCACCTCAAAATCCATGACCTTTAACATGGCCTTAGGGGTAACATCTGTTGGACTTAAACCGGTTCCGCCTGAAGTAACAATGAGCGAAAGTTTTTTGATGTCGCACCAATCCTTTATGGCCCTTGTTATATCTTCTACCTTATCAGGGACGATTTTATATTCGGCTATCTCAAAACCGTCCGCTTCAAGCATATGGCTGGCAAGCGCTCCGCTTTCATCAACCCTTTCACCGCGGGAGCCCTTATCACTCATGGTAAGAACACCCGCTTTAAACCTGATCTCTTCCATTATATTCTAAATTTCCTGTGGACTTCTTATTATTCTACTTCTGCTTCCTTCTTATGCTCGGCTATTATCTTATCCATCAGGCTTGCAGGCACTTCATCATAGTGGGAATGCTCCACCCTGAATGAACCCCTTCCTGCGGTTATTGCATTGAGGTCAAGAGCATATTTAAGTATTTCAGACATGGGCGCCTGTGCCTTGATAACCTGGTATTTCCCTTCGCTGTCCATACCAAGCACCCTGCCTCTTCTGCTGTTAAGGTCACCCATTACATCGCCCATGTATTCTTCAGGGACTATTACCTCCAGCTTCATTATGGGTTCAAGCAGGATAGGCGTGGCCTCCTCAACACCCTTTCTAAAGCACATGAGAGCTGCAATCTTAAAGGCCATTTCTGATGAGTCAACTTCATGTGATTTGCCGTCATAAAACCTTACCCTTAAGTCCACAACAGGAAATCCTGCCAGACTGCCTTTTATGATGGCCTCATGAAGGCCCTTTTCAACGGCAGGGACAAAGTTCCTTGGCACGTTCATACCTACCAGGGCTTCATCAAACTCGAAACCTTCACCTCTCTCTTTTGGGAAGAGGTCAAAATGCACCTCTGCAAACTGGCCGCGGCCGCCCGACTGTTTCTTATGGCGGTAGACTATTCCCTTTGCCGCCTTTTTAATGGTTTCCCTGTAGGGCACCTTTACCGGTTTAAGGTTTACCTCAACACCAAACTTGCGGCTCAATTTTTCACAGGTGGTTTCAAGGTGAATCTGTCCTGTGCCTGATACTATTATATCGGCTGTTGTCTGGTCTCTTTCAAGCCTCAGGGTCGGGTCTTCTTCGAGAAGCCTGGTAAGTGAAGAGTACAGCTTGTCTTCAGCGCCGGCATTTTTGGCCTCAACTGCATATGAGATCACAGGACGAAGCGGTTCGGTAGCCTTGTAAATAATCGGGTTGTTTTCTATACAGAGCGTATCGCCGGTCATGGTCTCCCTGAGTTTTGCAAGCGCTATAATATCTCCTGCAATGGCCTTATCAACCGCCTGCTGTTTCTTGCCCTCCATAACATAGAGTGAACCGAGTTTTTCCTTTGTATCCTTTGTGGAGTTATACACGGTTGAATCCGAATCAACAGTACCTGAGATCACCTTTATTATACTGAGTTTGCCTGCAAACGGGTCTGCAAGGGTCTTAAAAACAAGAGCTGAGAAAGGTTCATCTTCTGTAGATTTTCTTTTGATGGTCTCTTCTGATCTTGGTTTTTTACCCTCTTTGGCCGTCCCGTCAGATGGGCCTGGAAACCCCTGGACAATAAGGTCCATAAGCTGTGTAACGCCGATGTTGCCTGTTGCAGAACCACACAGAACCGGGATAATATGACCTGATTTAACCCCTTCATAAAAGGTCTTTTCTATTTCCTTTGGGTCAAGTTCCTGGCCTTCAAGGTATTTCTCCATGAGTTCGTCATTGGCCTCTACTGTATTTTCAATCATCTGCTCACGCCATTCATCTATCGTGTCAGCCATGTCAGCAGGGATATCCGCCTGGTCGGACTTTCCTGAACCATCTTTGCTGGATATGAATGCCTTCATCTTTATCATATCAGCAACGCCTGAAAAATTATCCTCTGCACCGATAGGCAGGAACACAGGTGTTATTTTAACATCAAATGCTTTATTTACCTCTTCAACCACCTTGTAAAAGTCAGCCCGCTCTTTATCCATCTTATTTATGAAAATAAGCTTTGGGATATTCCTCTCTGTTACAAACTGCCATACCTTTTCTGTTCCTATTTTTATACCTGCTGTTGCGTCAATAACAATGACAGCGCCGTCAGCTGCCTGTAAAGCGGCCTTTGAGTCTGATAAAAAGTTATCATCACCGGGTGTGTCTATGATATTTACATAATGCTTTTTCCAGTCAAAGTGATGGAAAGATGTGCTGATAGTAATTTTTCTCTTGATCTCTTCAGGTTCATAATCCATGTTTGAACTGCCGTCATCCACTCGACCTAGTCTGTTTGTAGATTTACCGTTCAGAAGCATGGCCTCTGCAAGTGAAGTTTTTCCTGAACTAACATGGGCTAATAGTGCGACATTCTTTAGTTGTTCTGTTTTTCTTTCCATCTATCAGATTCCTTTCATTTTTCAGGCTAGAGTGTTATTACTTCAAGAGGAAGAAAAATTACACTAACAAGGGAAAAAGTCAAGCTCCAATTCTGTTATATGTATTACAATTTAAAAAATTAATCTTTCTGTTTAGTTTGACAGGAAAATTAGAAATTTATGTTTTTTTAACCCTCTTTTATTGAGGTTTATAGCTTTATGATCTTGTAAAAAATAGACTGTTCTGATATGTTTTTCCACTTTATTTTGAAAGGTCAGGATGTTGTTTGAAAAGATTGGCTTTGCACCTTCAGAAGAGGGAAAATATATAGCATCAATAGATTTCGGGAGCCATACCGCAAGGTTTCTTTTGGGCCAAACCTGTGCCCCCCCAGAATTTTTCAGGCATGTAGTTCGAAAAAGGGTTTATACCAATCTGGCAGAGGGATTTCCCCGGGATGGCGCTGGGGTTATCAATGAAAAGGCAATGGAGAGGGCAGTCCATGCCATCACTCATTTTACATCCATTGCACATGGATACCCTATTAGCTATATAGCAGGAGCTGCAACTGGGATTATGAGGAGGGCAGAAAACGGCCTTGAACTGTTGGAGCGGATCAAAGAGCGAACAGGCGTTGATATAAATGTTATAAAGGGTGAAGACGAGGCAGCCCTTACATTAATGGGGATATCCCATGCCCTGAAGCTTAACGGGTCTCCTGATGCCTTTTTTGATCTGGGTGGGGCAACTACTGAAATAATCATTTATAGTAGAGGTCATAAAAAGGTTTACTCTTTTCCTCTTGGGGCCTTTGTTCTGACAGAGCAGTATCTTAAACATGATCCTCCCCTGGAGGAAGAAATAAATAAGTTAAAACTATATGTTGATAGCATTATTTTAGATAATGTGTCATCCTTAAAAAAAACAGGCGCTGATATTCTCCTGATAGGTTCTGGCGGAACAGTAACATCCCTGATGGCTTTAGCACTGGATATTGATGAGGAAGAGGTATCCCCTGACAGGATAAACGGTGCAATCCTTGAAATGGATATGGTAAAATCGATCTACAGCATGGTAAGGCCAATGTCCATTACTGAAAGGCTAAGGATCAAGGGTATTGATGAAGGCAGGGCAGCGGTAATCTTAAGCGGTGTTATTGCAGTAATGTCCATTATGGAATTTTTTAATTCAGACAGTCTGACTGTAAGTTATTCAGACATACTTGAAGGTTTAATAATATCTCATTTAAAGGGAGCAAAAAGATGAACAAGACTAATAAGATTAGATTCGGATATACCTTTGACGATCTTATCCTTATCCCGGATGAATCCAGCGTACTGCCTGATCAGGTTGATGTGAGGACCAGGCTATCTAAAAATATAACACTCAATATACCACTGGTAAGCGCTGCCATGGACACGGTAACAGAATCGGATACCGCCATTACCATGGCAAGGCAGGGGGGCATGGGTTTTATACATAAAAATATGAGCATTGAGCGCCAGGCCATTGAGGTGGAAAAGGTTAAAAAATCAGAGAGCGGGATGATTGTTAACCCTATTACAATAGAACCTGACAGGAAGATATATGAAGTCCTTGAGATAATGAACCAGTATAAGATATCAGGCGTCCCTGTTGTAAAGCATGGCAATCTGGTAGGTATCATTACAAACAGGGACTTAAGGTTTGCAGTGGACATGAATGCAAATGTATCTGACGTGATGACCAAGGATAATCTTGCTACAGCAAAGGTGGGGATTACCCTTGAGGAATCAAAGGCCATTTTACACGAAAGACGCATAGAAAAACTTCTTGTTGTTGATGATTCAGGCAAACTTCAGGGGCTTATAACCATTAAGGATATAGAGAAGATCAAGAAATACCCCAATTCATGCAAGGATAAACTGGGAAGGCTTCGGGTAGGGGCTGCTGTGGGCGTAGGGCCTGATATGCCTGACAGGGTGCAGAAACTCATTGAGGCGGATGTTGATGCCATTGTTGTTGATACTGCCCACGGCCATTCAATGAATGTTCTTAAGACTATAGAGAAGATAAAACAGAGATGGAGCAGCCTTGAACTGATAGCCGGAAATGTGGCAACACCTGAGGGCACAAAGGCGCTCATAGATCACGGGGTTGATGCGGTTAAGATTGGTGTGGGGCCTGGCTCCATATGTACAACAAGAATAGTCGCTGGCGTTGGCGTACCCCAGATGACAGCCATTATGGAATGTACCGAAGAGGCTGCAAAATATGATATACCGATTATCGCTGATGGCGGTGTTAAATATTCCGGCGATATTACAAAGGCCATTGCAGGCGGGGCCGATACTATCATGATAGGGAGCCTCTTTGGAGGCACTGAAGAGAGCCCCGGTGAAACAATATTGTTTCAGGGCAGAACCTACAAGGTTTACAGGGGCATGGGCTCAATCGAGGCCATGAAGGAGGGAAGCAAAGACCGCTATTTCCAGGCTGATGTAAAGACAGAGAACAAACTTGTGCCTGAAGGCGTAGTGGGCAGGGTGCCATACAGGGGGCCACTCTCTGCCGTGATCTACCAGCTTATAGGGGGGGTAAGGTCAGGCATGGGATACCTCGGGTGTAAAGATATAAAGACCCTCCAGGAAAAGGCCAGATTCATGCAGGTCACAACTGCCGGGTTGAGAGAGGCGCATGTGCATGATGTTGATATTATTAAAGAGGCCCCGAACTACAGGGTAGAGTTATGAGCAACGGGATCTATGAAAATAAGGTACTGATACTTGACTTTGGTTCACAGTATACTCAGTTAATAGCGAGAAGGGTAAGGGAGGCGCAGGTCTACTGCGAGATCCACCCCTTTAACCTTTCCATAGAAAAGATAAAGGAGTTTGCTCCAAAGGGGATAATCATGTCTGGCGGGCCGGCAGATGTCTTTGCACAGGATGCCCCCCTTTCCGATAAAAAGATAATAGTGCTTGGTATCCCCATTCTTGGTATCTGTTATGGCATGCAGTTTATGACTCAGGTGCTTGGCGGTGTGGTCGGCAGGGCAGAGACAAGGGAATACGGCAATGCCATGATAAAGATCCTGGATGATTCAGACCTGTTTCACTCCTTTGAAAAAGAGAGGGATGAAAAGGTCTGGATGAGTCATGGGAACCGTATTGATGTGGTGCCAGAGGGTTTCAGGGCGATTGCCAGCAGCCAGAGCAGCCCGGTAGCGGCAATGGCAGACTCAAAAAGGAGGCTCTTTGGGGTACAGTTTCACCCTGAGGTTGCCCATACCCCAAACGGGCTCAAAATCCTGAATAATTTTCTCTTCAGGATATGCGGGTGCAAACCATCATGGACAATGGAGTCCTTTGTTAAGCAGACAGTGAAGATACTTCAGGATAAGATTGGTAATGAACGTGTTGTATGCGGCCTGTCCGGTGGGGTTGATTCTACTGTTACTGCTGTTCTTTTAAACAGGGCAATAGGCGACAGGCTGATATGCATATTTGTGGATAATGGGCTTTTAAGGAAGAATGAAAGCAGCGAGGTTATGGACCTCTTTAAGGACAGGTATAATATGAACATCAACCTTGTTGATGCCTCTGAGCTGTTTCTAACCAAACTTGATGGTGTTACAGACCCTGAAAAAAAGAGAAAGATCATAGGCCATGAATTTATTTCTGTATTTGAAAAAAAGGCAAGGGAGCTTGGCAACATAAAGTACCTGGCGCAGGGTACACTGTACCCGGATGTAATAGAGAGCGTTTCATTCAAGGGGCCATCCGCCACAATCAAGAGCCATCACAATGTAGGGGGACTCCCTGATAAGATGAACATGTCACTTGTTGAACCTTTAAGAGAGCTTTTCAAGGATGAGGTGCGCCTTTTAGGCAGGGAGCTTGGTCTACCCGGTGAGCTTGTTCTAAGGCAGCCTTTTCCAGGGCCAGGTCTTGCTGTAAGGGTATTGGGCGAAATCACAAAGGAGAGGCTTGATATCCTGCGCGAAGCAGATGCCATAGTAATAGAAGAGATCAGGTCAGCGGGCCTGTATGAAAAGGTGTGGCAGTCATTTGCAGTGCTCCTGCCTGTAAAGACTGTTGGTGTTATGGGTGATGAGAGGACATATGAAAATGTTATTGCGGTCAGGGTGGTGGACAGCCTTGACGCCATGACGGCCGACTGGACGCGTATGCCCTATGATGTTCTTGAAAAGATTTCCAACCGGATAATAAACAGTGTGCGTGGAGTAAACAGGGTTGTATATGATATCTCCTCAAAACCCCCAAGCACGATAGAGTGGGAGTAGATTTATTTAGAGACATACTGGATAAGCCGTATTTACTATTATATGCATTTCAAAGTGTTTTGTTTCTTATGGTGGAAATCTTCCATCAGGTTTTAACAGTTAAGCCTTTGGAGCATTATGGGTAATAAAAAAGACAAACCCGCGGTTGTTGGGGGCAATGATGACCTGGCTCAGCCTAATGCTCTTGCAGGGGTGAAAGACCTTCTTAAAGAGTGCAAAAAGGAGCTTTTTGATAGCAGGGAAAGGCTCAACAGGGTCATGGCCATAAAAAACGAGGGGATCTGGGACTGGAATCTTAAAAGCAATCTGACCTCCTTTGATGACATCTATTATAGTATGGCAGGATATGAACCACAGGGATTTCCGCAGGACTTTAATTCCTGGAAAGAGCGTGTTCACCCTGATGATCAGCCTTTAGCTGAGAGCGCCATAAATGGCTACCTGTCAGGGCAATCAGAGATGTTTGATGTTGAATTCCGTTTCAGGCGTAAAGATGACTCCTGGATGTGGATACAGGGGCTGGGTAAGATTGTTGAATGGGATGAAAAGGGAAATCCTGTTCGCATGATGGGCACACATACAGATATTACAAGACGCAGGATTGCAGAGGATGCACTCAGGGATAGTGAAAAAAAACATCGCCAACTCTTTGAAACAATGTCATCAGGCGTAATTTATCAGGATATTGAAGGCCATATAACATCAGCCAACCCTGCTGCAGAAAAAATTCTCGGGCTAAACTTTGAAAATATGAGAGGGAGAACATCAAAAGACCCAAGGTGGAGAATGATTTCTGAAGAGGGCGCCTGTGTGCCAGATCTGGAGCACCCAGCTATGATAGCGCTTGCAACAGGAAAGAGGGTAGGGCCTGTGATAAGGGGGGTGTATATCCCTGAAAAGGGTCAGTATATATGGATTTATATAACCGCTATTCCAGTATATCAGCCTGAAGAAACAAAACCATCTCAGGTTTATGCCATATTTGATGACATAACTCAAAGAAAACGCGATCAAGATGCCCTGAAGGATGGCCGGAAGCGGATGGCCGGTATTCTTCAGGGTACCAATGCCGGCACCTGGGAATGGAATGTGCAGACAGGTGAGATCATCTACAACGAACGATGGGCAGAGATAATAGGTTATACACTTGAAGAAATATCCCCAGTTTCCACCAAGACATTTGAGATGTTCTGTAACCCTGATGACCTGAAGGCAGCAAACATCAAGCTTAAAAGACATTTTAACAGAGAGATAGATTATTATGAGTCTGAATCAAGAATGATGCATAAAGATGGCCACTGGGTCTGGGTTGTTGACAGGGGAAAGGTTGTAACATGGTCGAATGATGGTGAACCCCTGATGATGATGGGTACTCATCAGGATATTACTGAAAAAAAACTGGCAGAGGAACATATCGCTCTTCTCGCACAGATGGTTGATATAGCCCCTGGTGCAATAACTGTACATGATTTTAATGGGAACACCTTTTATGCAAATCAGCGCGCATTTGAGATGCACGGTTATACAAAAGAAGAATTGATGGTACTCAATCTAAAAGATATCGAAACCCCGGAAAGTGCCGAATTGATTAAACCCCGAATGAAAGTGGTCATTGATAAAGGGGAGACAAGTTTTGAGGTGATGCATCGTCGCAAGGATGGAACCACATTTCCCGGGCACGTACACATAAAAAAGATAGAATGGGAAGGTAAACCGGCCATCCTGAGCATCACCCTTGACCTGACAGAAAAAAAAGAGGCTGAAGAAAGGCATGATAAACTACAGGCACAGTTCAATCAGGCCCAGAAAATGGAATCTGTTGGCAGGCTTGCAGGCGGAGTTGCACATGACTTTAACAATATGCTTAATGTTATTATGGGGCATGCAGAGCTGACCTTGATTCAAATAAAACCTGAAGACCCCTTACATGAAAGTATTGAAGAGATAATGAAAGCGGCAAAACGCTCAGCAGACCTTACCCGGCAATTGCTGGCCTTTGCCCGCAAGCAGACTATTTCGCCAAGGGTGATTGATCTGAACAGCACAATAGAGGGTACACTCAAGATGTTGAGGAGAATTATCGGGGAGGATATTGAGCTGATATGGAAGCCTGAAAATAACCTGTGGCCAGTAATGATAGACCCTTCACAGATGGATCAGATTCTGGCTAATCTCTGCGTGAATGCCCGTGATGCGATAAATTCAGGAGGAAAAATAATTATTGAGACTGACAAAGTTTTTTTTGATGAGGACTACTGTATCATTCATGATGGGTTACCCCCAGGTAAATATGTGCTTTTTTCAGTAAGTGACAATGGGTGCGGCATGAATCAAGAAACAATGTCTCACCTGTTTGAACCATTTTTTACAACAAAAAAAACAGGCGCTGGTACAGGACTTGGGCTTGCCACTGTTTACGGGGCAGTAAAACAGAATAATGGTTACATAAACGTATACAGTGAACCTAGTGTTGGCACAACAGTAAGGATCTATTTGCCCGGTATTGCGGATAAAGATATGAGTGAGGCAAGGGAGAATATATCTGAGCCGGTTACAGGCGGTAATGAGGTGATCCTGCTGGTAGAAGATGAGCCTGCCATATTAAGGCTCACTAGGCGGATGCTTGAGGGAATGGGTTATACTGTTATTTCGGCAGGAAGCCCGGGCGAGGCAATATCAGTTGCACGAGGATATCCTGGAAATATTGATTTGCTCATAACTGATGTTGTAATGCCAGAGATGAACGGGCGTGAGCTAGCAAAGAATATTCTCTCATTGTATCCTGACATAAAAAGATTATACATGTCCGGTTATACAGCCGATGTAATTGCATACCACGGTGTGTTGGATGAGGGTGTACATTTCATACAGAAGCCTTTTATGATAAAGGATTTTGCAGCAAAAATAAGGGAGATACTTCTAAAAAAGCAGTAGAGACAGGTTTTAAACCTGTCGCGATACAGCAGTGCTGGGTTTAAAAATAATTGGTGTTTATCAGACCTACACATTTGACAGAAATATACTTGTACCTTGAAAGTGTGTCAAATATGTAGGCATGATTGATTGCTTCGCTTTATATAGAGTCCAGGAAGAGATACAGCAGATAGACTGATACCTCATCAGTCTTGCAGGTTGGGTTTAAACCCCAACCTGCATAATTGAAATTTTAGACCTGCTGAGGCACATCCTTCATATCTTAAAAAAGTTACTGTAAAGTGGCCACATATATTCCGGAATCATAGCATCCAGCATAGAGTTTTGTGCTTGAACTGTTTAAACAAAAACTTGATATTGTTTTATCAGTAAGCCCAACAAAATCAAATGAGGCCCCAGTATCAACTGATAAAAATGCGCCTCCTCCTGAAATATTATGAGTGCCTCCAAAAAATCTTTCCGGATACTCTTTATCAATCAATAAAGTAGACCAGAAATCATTATTCAGATATTCCCATGAGTCACCGGAATCAGATAATTTATAAAGCCCTGATCCCTCTGTTAGGGCATATGCTTCCAGGGTCTCAGGATGAACTTGAATTTTTATAACATGCCAGGGTAAATTCGCTGATATCTCTTCCCAGGTTTCTCCGCCATCAGCGGATCTTAAAAAAGGAGGATTGTAGGGCTGAGGGTGGTCATAAATTTCTGTTGCTACATATAAAACGCCGCTATCCGGGTCTTCTTCTATATCCCAGCATATTAATCCTGATTCAGGGACATTAAATGAATAATAACTCCAGTTTTCTCCAAGGTCAGTGGATTTATAAATACCATTTGGTGTATTACTATACTCCCAATGCAACCCTAAAAAAACAGCCCCATCAATTGAGCTGATATGCATTGAATAAATTGAACTTTCAGCAGTAAAAATCTGTTCCCATGAGATACCTTTATTTTCTGATCTATAAACTTTGTCTCTGGAGCTGCAATATATTCTGGAGGGGTAATCAGGGTCTATTGCAAACCCGAATGTAAAATCGCTTAAATGGTTTTCCCAGGTATTCCCTCCATTCCTGGTAATATATATTCCATTCCACGAAGTTACATACCATATATTTTCATTTTCAGGGTCAATGTGTATCTCATAAATATCTGGATCACCCATTGGAGCCGCTGCAAACTGCCAATGCAGTTCAATTTTATCGTCTGTGTCACCTTCATCGACAACGCCTCCGCCGCCATCTCCATTACAGCTGATAAGTCCTAAAGCCAATACAAATGTAAGGAAGAAATAACGCAGCAGTTCAAAAAAAATCTTTTTAATTGTACTCATGGTTTACCCCTTCTAATTAATTGTGGTCAGCATAGCAATATCTGTAAGGCTGTTAGGTCATCAGGTTTTAAGGCTCAACCATATAACGCCCTGCTATCCAAAATACTTAGAAAACACTATCTGAAGAATTTGAAAGGCCGCCATTACAAACCGTGTTGTATCAGGGGCCGGAATTTACTGTAACTTTAGTGCAAAACACTATATATGTACACTTCATAAAATTTACGGATTATTTACAGTAAAAAACTGCACTTAATAAAACCTGCAAGCTCCTGATTCGATATAAAAGAGGGGTTATGCATTTATTTACCCCCGGAATTATTCTCGTACATTGGGGATGCCGGGTAAAATACTAGGTTCAATCTCCTTGGGAAGACTATCGTAATTTAGAATTTTCTTAAGCTGGTGATAAGCAGAAGATACAGGGGAAGGAGACCCTTCCCAATAGCCTGGTCGATTTATTGGTACATGCAAATAGTAGTATTCGTTACTGTACTTCTTTGTCATATTTAAATCGTTTTTATATTCAACCTCATTGCCCATTTTGCGGTATATCTCAGATCTGTATAGATAGGCTAATGCATTATTCGGATCTTTTTCTATAACCCTGCTGAAATCAGAAATAGCTTTATCAAGCTGGCCTTTCTTTTCATAAGCCAGCCCTCTATTGATGTAGCTGGCAAGTGATTCAAGAACCATGTTTCTTGATAATAAACCTTCAAACATCTGTGATTCTGGGCCAAAAGTATAGTGGAAATAACTAGAATTACTATTTGTGCTATTAATAATACGAGAATTTAAGTCCTGTCCCGCTTTTGAATAAAATATCGGGTTGATAAATGCATCAGGTCTTTCAGATATTATTTCTATAGCCTTGCTATAATCATTTATAGCTTTATCAAGTTCACCAATTTCTCCATATACCCTCCCCCGGTTGTTATACGCATTGATAAGATCAGGGTTTATCTCCAGTGCCTTGCTATAATCATTAATCGCCTGCCTGTATTCACCGTCACTGTAATATGCATTGCCGCGAAGCAGGTAAGTACCGGCATCTGGGCCATCCAGGTCAAGAACCTTTGAAAAGTCTTCAATAGCCTTGCTGAATTTTCTACCATATTGAAATTGGAGATGTGCGATACCTCTGCTTAAATATGCTAATGAGTATTGGGGATCTATTTTAATAGCCCTGGTATAATCGGCAATGGCCTGTGGATATGATTGTTTTGCTAAATAGGCATTGCCCCGGTTGATATACGCATAAATATTTTCAGGATCAATCTTTATGGCTTTTTTATAATCCTTTATAGCCTTTTTAAAGAATTGATCGGCCTGTTTATCTCTCTTCATGCGCTGTTTATATTCATCCTTATTAGCCCATGCCGTTCCCTGGTCTATGTATTCACTCCTGTTCGCATAGTATTCTTTCCAGATATTCACATATGCCAGCCCTCGGATGTTGTAAGCTGCAGCATCATCAGGGTATATCTCTATCGCCTTCGTGTAATCATTTACAGCCTGTTCATAATCCTGTTTATCCATATATAGGTTACCGCGAAGAAGATACAGCCCGGCATCAGAACCATTCACCTCTATTTGCCTGCTTAAATCTGTAATTGCAGTACCAATATCCACTTTTTTTGGATCATTTGAGGCATCTTCAGGTGTGACATTTGAAATCGCATTATCGGGGACTGTGGCTGAGTGCAGATTGGGGCCTTCCGCGGTTTCATTTTGTGTCAGTGCTATGTTATCTTCTACGACATTCATTAATGCTGGTTCATCGTAAGATTGGACATCGACTATATCAATTGGCTTTTCTATCTTATTCATGGCATTCATATCAACAGATGCTATGACCATTACCGGCTCTTTATTCTCCTGGGTCTGTATGTCTAATAATTCTTTCTGAGGCGTTGTTTTAGTGATTAGTATTGGCTGCGACATATCCGGTTCATCAACTGCTTTTGGTTCTGGTATATTTTCCTTTGCAGGTTTCTGATCCTCATATGTTGTTGTAACCGTATTTATCTCTTTAAGTGGTTCCTGTGACACTGATTCAGTATCATCACTTTTCACCGCACTAACCCGTGCATGAATGCCTGCAATGCTGAAGGTCAGAACAGATATACACACAAATACTATTGTCTTAAAACTCAACCTTGTATTCATGGCATTACTCCTTTTCTTTGACAGGATCTGCTCCACTCTTTTAATAAGGTTAAAACCTTTCCCGGCCATACCAGAGGCAAATGGTATATTGCTTATTAATGATACCTTTTCTGCCAGATTCATAAGGCATCTTGAGTAATCCCCTGGAGAAAGCTCATTTAATACATAATTATCAGATACCTCTTCCCTTGCCTGTTCATGCTCTTTGTTAATGATGTACACAAACGGGTTCCACCAGTGAAAGGTTATTACAAATCGTTTGATAATCCCTGTAACCTGGTCATAATGGTATATATGCGCCATCTCATGCAGAAGGATGCTCTTAAGCTCATTGTCTGTTAATGTGGTAAATAGCTTTTCAGGGATAATGATAGCAGGATGTATAAACCCTATTGCCATTG
>JAAZBV010000125.1 GCA_012513605.1 Desulfatiglans sp.
CTTCCAGTAGATATTTTATATGGACAACAAAATATATTGTATGTACGATCAAACCTTAACATTAAAATTTATCCTGTCATTTCAATAGATTTTAGCTTGACGCCAATGCGCCTTCGCGGGAATGACGACAATTATAAATTTACAATAACCGTGTAATAAATAAACGATACAGGTTTCATAGAACAAAACTGGTTCATTTTTAAAATATGCCAGCACAATTACTGATAAAAAAGGCCGGAAACCGGCCCTTTTTATCGAAATAGCGTTTACCCTTATACCTGCCCTATCTCCCCTGTCTTCTTGTTCTTCCAGTAGGCCCTGGACTGAAGCGGCCAGTTGAACCTTATGGCCCCATCTGACGGGCAGTCGTTTACACAGCATCCGCAATACCAGCATTCATCAGGGTGCAGTATAATGGGCGGTGCGCCTGCCTCAGGGTTAGGGATATATACATCCACCTGGCATGTATCCACACAATTGTTGCACCCGGTGCAGTAATCCGGGTCAAAGATGACCGGTTGGTTTGGCGTGATAACATTGGTCATTGCATATATTTTTTCGGACATGTTTTGCCTCCGTTTCAAAAATCTAAATTTAAAATTCAATATTCAATATTAAGGATTCTAGGGTTCATGGGTTCGAGGGTTTTTTACTTGCGCTTTTAATCTTGAATCTTGAATTAAAACACTTGAACCCCCGACCCCTTGAACCCTAGACCCCTTATTTCTTGTACACCCCTTTATAATCCCTGTTATGGGCCTCATACTCCTTCTTCATGTTTCCCCAGAACCTCTGTTCCTGTAGTCTTGTTGTAAATTTATCATTCACAAGCCTTGCAACAAGGAACTTGTTCCACTCAGGCTGGTCCATCTTCGGGTAGTCTATACGCTGAAATCCCATGCGGCTCGCCTTTCTCGCTATGGATGCCTGCATAATAATCTTTGAGTGCTCCAGCATGGTGAGGTCTTCAATAGTTCTCAAAAGTTTATGCGGATCACACGCATAGAGCTGGGGTGCAAATTCCTTTTCCATCCTTTCAAGTGCGTAAAGCCCAATCCTGAAAAGGTTCTCCGTCTTGAATTCGCTGTTGTAATACTGGTTGATCCTTGCGATCCCTGCGTGGAACTCCTTCCACTCTATACCGCTATCTCTGCGTGTTGGCGCATATATCCTCTCTTTTTCCTTCTGAATCTGATCACGTGACAACTTACCCTGCCCTATCTCCCTTGCATAGGAAGCTGCCTTTCTACCGGCATATCTCCCGGTAGCAGCGCAGTAACTGTGATCCTGGCCGCCCAAGAGCTGGGTGCCTGCCACATATAATCCATCCAGGTTGGTTTTCAGGTTCCAGTCCATCATGAAATTACCGCCGCCATTCCTCCACTGCGGCATACCTGCACCCTCTATAAACCTGTAACTCTGCTGAAGGTCGCGGCTGCCATCAAAACCTGCCTTGTTAAATGTATCTATAATGATTTTTGTTGTGGACTCTTCTCCAAGCATAAGGTCCCATGTGGCCCTTCTTTCCACATCAGACATTGATGGCCAGTCGCCATAAAATGGCAGAGCGAAATTCCCTTTTTTAACCTCTTCAGCGACCTTCATCTGGACTTCCGGCGAAGGTATCATAGCGCCTGCATCCTCCCAGCCCTGGATAGGAAATGGAACCCTTTTGCCATTCGCATCAACTATAGGCACATTTTCATAACTGGCGTCACCAGCCCCTGTATACCATTTGTGCTTTAGCCCAGTTGCAATACCTATCGGCATGCTTACCTCAAGGTTTGCAATCTCAGCGCCCGCCTTGAATGCCATTATAAGCCCTTCACCTGTCCATGTCCTTGGATGCATACTTGACATGCCGCAGAGTTCTGAGTTCATGAGCCACAGATCGCCTGCGCCGCCAGTGGCAATAATGGTTGATTTTGCCTTTACAATAACAAACTCGCCTGTCCTGCTGTTAAGCCCTGTTGCGCCTATAACACGTGCGCCCTGTTCGCCATTTTCAGTTAAGAGGCTTGTGCCTGCGACCCTGTCCATTACCTTAACGCCTAAACGTTTGCATTCCCTTTTCAATGCAGGTTTAAAGGTTGATCCCCATATCCTGATAACTACATTTGATCTCTTTTCAGGCGGATTAAAGCCCGGTTCGCCAGCGCCCGGTTCAGGCCAGAGATTATGTTTTACCCCATACCTGGGAGAAAACATGAGTTTGGTATCATCATACCTGCCCTCAGCGCCTACATACTCATCATTAGTATCACGTATCTTTCCGCCCATCTGCTCCATCTCAAGGAGTGTGTCCCAGTCTTCCCTGCACTGAATCTGAAGCCCTATCCCGCAGCTCCAGGGCACATCTGCCATGTGTTCTGCCCACTCATCAGGATTAACCCTGGAATGGGGGTTTGCAGGCACATTACACCAGTGATCGCAGCCAGGCCCCCCTGCCCCGCTTCTGACCGTATCGCCCTTTTCGAGCAGCACCACCTTTACCCCTTCCCTGGCCGCTGATATGGCAGCCCAGCAGCCTGCAATACCGCCTCCGATCACAAGCACATCCGCATCGATCTCCTGTTCCTGCTCAAAACGAATCGGATAGGGCCAGCTTGGAGGTTGACCTGTCTTTTTTAGGTAATCATGCCATGTTGTCATTTTTCTTCTCCATTAGAATTGAGGTTATATGAAGTATTCCATGAATCGCAGGCCCCAGGAGCTGACAGCAGATGGAAAAACCGCGGTTCAGGAACGCCAAAATACCTGTTTTAAAAAGTGCAGGGTTGGGTTGAGAAGAACCCTCTTCCAGCGGAGCAGTATATAGAAAGTTTTTAAAATATAAAATATTAATTTGATGACCATACAAAAAACCATCACAGATGTAACCATTTAACTTTTTCAGACTATACATACATATGCCTTATGGCTGCATTAACCAGTCATGGGCATAAATGGCTATGAAAAGGCTTATCCGGCCAATGCCAAATAATATAATATTCAACTATCATATTGATATTACTTGTTAATCAATAATTATTATATTCTGGTACGATAAATGCTTAAACGTCACAATATAATTTTTTTAAATCCCGGAGGTATTGAATGAAGAAGTTTGCAAAGGTTCTCCTTTTATTAATTGTTGTTTCAGTAATTGCTGTTGGAGGTTACTCATGGGTAAAGAATCGCAAACCCGCTGATCAGGGATTTGTGCTTGTGGATGCAGCAAAGGGAGATATAACCGAAAAGGCGGTTGCCATAGGACAGATAGAGCCAAGACAGAAATTCCACATAAAATCAAAGATCTCAGGCATTGTAAAAAGATGCCCGGCTGAGGTAGGGGATACGATCAATACTGGTGACCCGATCATAGAGATCAGCCCTGATCCCACCCCTGATGAACTCCTTGAGGCTGAGCATCTTGTAAAGACAGCACAACTCTCATTTGACCGGGCAAAAAAGGACTGGGAGCACTCACAGGAGCTCGCCCGTGAGGGGATAGAATCAATAAACAAAAGGGATGTTCAGAAGGAGTCATATGAACGCGCAGGGATAGAGTTAACCAGGGCAAAGGATCGCATGCAGCTCATACAGGATGGCCGTATAAGCGGCAGGGGTAAAGATATGGAGACAATAGTAAGGGCCCCTGCGAAAGGCATATTGTTACAGCGTCTTGTAAACCCCGGAGACCCGGTTGTCCCACTTACAAGCTATCAGGCAGGCACAGAGCTTGCCACGCTTGCAGACATGAATGACCTTGTTTTTAAGGGTACAGTAGATGAGATAGATGTTGGCAAACTTAAGATTAACATGCCTGTGCGAATAAAAATAGGGGCGCTGCCTGACCAGGCCGTCACAGGCAGATTGAGTAAGATAGCCCCGCAGGCCACAGAAAAGGACAATGCAAAGCTTTTTGAGGTAGAGATAGAGCTGGAGCAGTTCAAGGATGTGGAGCTCAGGGCCGGGTACTCTGCCAATGCGGATATTGTGATACGAGAAAAAAAAGAGATACTCATGATACCTGAACGGCTGGTCATATTTGAGGATAATGGCGCAAAGGCCTTTGTAGAGATACCGGGAAAGACACCTGATGCAGAACCAAAAAAGGAGCCTATAACAGTTGGGCTCTCAGATGGACTCAATATAGAGGTCGTGTCAGGTTTAAATGAAGGTCAAAAGCTTGTACAGAGGCCTCCCAGGGAGATAAAGGGATAGGATGCTAAACATCATACGTCAGCTTATCCGTGACACAAAGAGCCAGAAGCTCCGCACCTTCCTTACACTGTTCGGTATGATATGGGGCACCACTGCAGTAAGCCTGCTTTTGGCCTTTGGCGACGGGTTTCATCAGCAACTGGCCAAAGAAAGTGCGGGTATAGGAAACGGTGTTGTAATCGGCTGGCCATCACGAACATCAATTCCATATGACGGGCTCAACAAGGGCCGCTATATACTGGTAGATGATGAGGATATCCTTCTTATCAGGAAAAAGGCTGTTGGCCTTGGTTTTATCTCCAGTGAATATCAATCAGGAATGAAACTCCAGTATGGCACAAAAATCCTTTCTGTTGGGGTGGCAGGCATAGAACCTGAATATGGCGAAATCCGCAACCTTATCCCTCAAGCAGGGGGCAGGTTTATAAACCCCATTGACCTTCAGTTGAAAAAACGGGTGCTTTTTATTGGTAATGAACTGGCCGAACAGGTCTTCGGTAATGATCCACCGGTTGGCCGCACTCTGAATCTAAATGGTTCCCCTTTTCTGGTTGTGGGTGTGATGAAAAAAAAGGAACAGAACTCCAATTACAATGGCTCAGACAAGGGCAAGGTCTTTATCCCTGCCACAACATTCAAGATGATGACAGGCCAGAAGTATGCGGGTAACCTTGTCTTTACAGCAACAGATGTTGATAAGACCGGGGCACTGATTACCGATGTGCGGCATATACTGGCGGCACGGCACCGGTTCAGCCCTGATGATGAAGAGGCAATAGGCTTCTGGGACACATCTGAAAATGCAAAATTTATCAATACCCTTATGCTTGCCTTCAGGATATTCCTGGGGATGATAGGGTGCCTTACCATGGTCGTAGGAGGAATCGGCATATCAAATATCATGAATGTTGTGGTTGAAGAACGTACAAGAGAGATAGGCATAAAAATGGCCCTCGGCGCTAAACCGCGGTTTATCCTTGGTCAGTTTATGATAGAGACCCTCTCTCTTTCAATTGCTGGCGGGGTCATAGGCATCATAATAACTTATATAATATGCATGACCTTTCCTGTGCTGCACCTGAGCGATACAGTGGGAGATCCAAGGCTATCGCCATCTTCAGCTGCTGCCACTGCGCTGGTTCTGGGGTTAATAAGTTTTATCTCAGGCTGGTTCCCGGCGCGTACTGCCGCTAACCTGGACCCTGTAACAGCCATGAAGATGTGAGGAGCCAAATGCATATACCGAGAATAGGATTAATACTCTATCTGTTTTTGAGTTCAAGCCGAGTCCAGAAAAAAAGGGCTGTACTCACCATTGCATCAATCGCCTGGGGAACACTCTCTCTCCTGCTGCTGCTTGCCTTTGGAGAGGGGTTAAGTATCTCTACCTCCACTGCAATGCAGGGCATAGGTAAAGATATTGCCGTATTATGGCCAGGGACAACAAGCCTTACATGGCAGGGGCTCCCACCCGGAAGACCGATAAGGCTTGAAATAGAGGCTGTTGAGCTTTTAAGGGAAAGGGTTGTGAACCTCGCGGACGCAGCAGGGGAGATACAGAATTTTGGTGTGGGCATAAAGTATGGCAAGACAGGGACAAATGCCACTATAAAAGGGGTTACATGGGGATTTGGTGAGATACGCAATCATATACCTGCACCAGGGGGCCGCTTTATTGATATCAAGGATGAAGATTCGAGAAGAAGGGTTGCCTTTATGGGTGATGAAATAGCAAAAAAGATCTTCGGTAATGAAGACCCGGTTGGTAAAGAGCTCCTTATTGAAAAGACCCCCTACACAGTTATCGGGGTGATGATGCCCAAGGTGATGATGGGGAATTACAACGGCATGGATAAAGACCAGATATGTATACCCATTACCACATTCAAGGCACAGTTTAATAGGGACAGGCTTCAGATGCTTATCATAAAGCCTGACCACCCGGCGCGAATGAAGGCTGTGCTTGAAGGGGTAAACAAGGTGCTCGGGGTAAAATATGGTTTTGATCCCGCTGATAAAAGGGTGTTAGGGACATGGGATACAGTAGAATCATCGAAAAGCCAGCGTGATATCATGGTTGGCCTGAAGATATTCCTGGGAATCATAGGGGGGCTTACTCTTATTATAGGTGGCGTGGGTGTCGCCAATATCATGTATGCGGTTGTAAAGGAGCGCACAAAGGAGATAGGGGTAAAAATGGCCCTTGGCGCGCGCAGCACATGGATTACAGGCCCTGTAGTCCTTGAGGGCATGCTTTACACTCTTACAGGTGGCACTATCGGTCTGTTAATGGCCATGGGGGCAATCATACTACTTGGGCATCTTCCGACAGAGGGAAACCAGGCTTTGGAAATGCTTGGAAAGCCAACCCTGTCTATCCCCATAGGCATTGTATCGGCTCTTATACTTGGCATTATTGGCCTTGCAGCAGGATATTTCCCTGCAAGGCGTGCTGCATCCATTAACCCTGCGGAGACGCTCCGCTACGAATGAGGTATATATGTTACTGAGAAATTTTTTCAATTCAAAATCCAATAATCATAAACAGGAAAATGGTGAGGTAATCAGCCTTAAGAGGCTATCCAAGGTATATGATACAGGGAAGATCAAGGTGGAAGCATTAAGGGGTGTAGACCTTGCGGTTTATTCCGGTGAGATGGTAGCCATTACCGGGCCATCCGGGTCAGGTAAAAGCACGCTCATGAACCTTATCGGTTGTCTTGATACTGCCACATCAGGAAGTTACCTTTTGCGTGGTGAAGAGGTCTCAGGCATGAGCAGGGAAGCGCTCGCCAGTATAAGAAACAGGCGTGTGGGATTTATCTTTCAGAGTTTTAACCTCCTCCCCCAGATATCCGCATATGAAAATGTTGAGATGCCCCTTATCTTCGGTGGCATGCCAAAGAGAAACAGGAAGGAAAGGGTTATGGAATTACTTGACCGTGTTGGTCTTTCGGAACGTATCGATCATAAACCCACAGAGCTTTCAGGCGGGCAGATGCAGCGTGTAGCCATTGCAAGGGCCCTCGCCATGGACCCTGATGTCATCCTTGCTGATGAACCTACCGGCAACCTTGACACAGGGGCAGGAGGCGACATCATGAACCTCTTTATTGAGCTGTGGGAACAGGGGCGCACAATACTGGTTATCACCCATGACCCGGCCCTGGCAAAAAGGGCCCCGCGTCAGGTGGAGATAAGGGATGGCAACATAACAGAGGACATAAGGAGAAATTAAGATGGAAAGGGTTAAGCTGGAAGCATAGAACTATTTGGCAATACTCACCCAAGTGAATAGATTGGCATCTTTTTTAATGAGAGTTATACGTGTTAGAGAGAAAAATTTGGAATAAAGGGGGTCAGCATAAGCGGTGGTGAACCCCTTATGACCCTCGAAAAATCATATCCGCAGTAACCGGCCGTTTTGGTGATGGGATACATAAATGGCTCTACACAAACGGTATACTGATTACAGAGGAGATACTCTGATACATCCTTTCAGTATGACACTAAATCAGGACGATTTACATTCAAAGGCTCGATACTGAAATATATTGCAGTAGATATACCTGTAACCATCTCCTATTTTGATTCAACGCTTAATGAGTCTACATCGTACAGAAATCCATTCAGGGATATCAAACTCAACAGCAGAAAAAAGATCACTGCTGAACGCTGGCGCACAATACCTGATATTGAGCTAAGTGGAGATGAAAAATTGATTTTTATGAAAAGGTTCATGGATGGGGTTACAAACGACCAGATCCCTGAATCTCAAAAATAGGCGGATATTACCTCAATGGAAGAACCTCACATGGGGTTGCAGGAATATTGGTAAGATTTTTATAGAATCTATCCCTGTTTAAAGGCACTCTTACAGGCATAAGGTAGACGGAAAATTCAAAAATACCATTCACCACGGAGACCACGGAGAGCACGGAGAATTTTTTAAGCTTTTACTCCGTGCTCTCCGTGTCCTCCGTGGTGAAAATTCTTTGCTTATAACAACATATTAGAAGATTCAAAACCCCTAATACAGGATGGATCAAATTGTCAGGTAATGACGCTTGATCCATCCATGATTACATTATTCTTCCCACTGCTCAACTACCTTCGTCCCATCCAGACCCAACCCGAAGGGCATCTCCCCCTTCAGACTTGTCATCTTTGCATCAAGCACCTTGGTTGGGCCTAAAAAAGTAAGCGGGTCATGAGGGCCGTCAAAGAACTGGACTGTGGCAGTACCCCTTGTATCATCCGGTCCTGGTGCTGCTTCAAGCGGCCCGACACTCGCCTGAGGTGTGTCACAGCCAAGGCAGATCATCTGATTTATTGAAGGAGTGGATAAGGATGCTGGCGGGATGCGTCTTACCAGAAGAACCGGCCCCATGTCCGGCCATTTTACTTCGGGCAGATTTTTGGATACAGTGTATTCTATCTTCATGAGAGGTACACTTCCCTGATCCTTCATCTTGTTGACTACAACCATCCATCCTGTCTGGGTCTTTGTCCAGGTTATTTCAGCCATCTTTTTCGGCCATCCGTAGATCTCACGGCCGGCAATCAAGCCCATGTCACTGTCAATATATTCTATAAGCGTGGTATTACCAACCTTGTCTTTCCATTTTACAGGGGCGTTTATTGCCACCTCATGCACATTGTACCCGCCCTTTTCCACATCCTGTGTCCAGCCCAAAAGAAGGATAAAGGTCTCTTCGTCACCGACCGGTTCCATAGGCGGCATGGTTGCCCTCTTGAGTGCACCTTTTGGCGCCTTGCACAGGATCTGGATAGTATAAACATCGCTGAAATGGTGTGGAAGAGGCGGATATACAGGTGAAAAAATAGGAGAAGGGATAAAATCGGCCCGTTTCGGCGCATCCTTTTTATCCTGGGCAAACCCTGTTAAAGAAAAGACAATAAGAGTAGAGATAGCAGTTAAAACAAAACATAGATTCCTGATTTTCATTACTAAACCCCCCTTTTTAAATGGTTAATAATATAAAATCCAAGTTTATTTTTTTTCCATTGCACCAACCTGTGCAAAATAATTTGTTATGCCGTCAGGGTCATCAAGCCATACTGTTAACAATGAAAACCCGGGAAGTGTGCTGAGCGGCTGATCAATAACAACATTGCGCTCCTTTGCCAGGTTTTGTACTGCTTCAGCGTTAGAGACAACATACTGTATGCCGCCGCTTCCGGTATCAGCAGGCAGGCCTGGACCGAAACAGCGAAGGCTTATTATGGTAGAACCGTGTTGATAGGAGTATTTTTTCACATGAAAAACCGGGTCATCTTCTGGTGGCATCTCTTCAAGGCCCACAAATTCCCGGTAAAAGGCCCTGCTCTTTTCAATATCTGAAACCGATAACCCGACCTCAATCCCCATGCAGGCTGCCTTCTCTGAATCTGGCACAATAACAAGCTCAACCCACTGGCCGTCAGGGTCTTTTAAGAAAGTGTGACTTCTGGATGTTCCGGCTATGGGTTCGAAGACCGGTACCGGAAGCCCCTGAGTCCTGAACCTCTCTTCAAGGGCATGCCTGTCTGTAAAAAAAAATGTCAGGAGACGTACACCGGTTGCATCCTTTATTTCACCGCGCTTATACGTGCGGTTTGGGACAATACCTGAAAGCTTTAGCTGGGAGTCACCCACCTGGAACCTTGCCACATCGGTCTTTGCGCCAATATTGAATGTCATTAGCTGTTTGAAACCAAGCGCCTTTCCGTAAAAATTATACATGGCCTCAGGATCTGCCTCAAAGCGTCTGAAAACATTCATAGAAGGCTGTATTAAAAGTGGTCTGACTGATTTTATTCTAGATTGCATGGCGTCCTGACCATAAGAGGTTGTTAATAACACGGAGAGTAAAAGAATTACCTTAAAACACTGACCTGTAATATTTTTCATTTTAAATCCTATAGTAAAGTTAATTGATGTTCTTAAGCGATACAATATTTTATACCTTGCTACTATTTTATAGAAATGACCTCACAGGTAACTATTTTTAAGAAGTTATATATTTTTTGTCAACCAAATCATTTTTCAAACGTTATATGAGGCAGATATTCAGAAACCCTTCTTCAGTATTAAAGCAAATAGATATCTTTCCTGTTGCATTTCCTGCTGATTAATTTAAAGTTTTAAAACTAACAGTTGATGTCTATGTTTCTACAGGAGTCAATAAATTTTAACCTATTAATAAATGTGAGGAGGTATTTATGAAACACAAAGATTCATTGATTAACATCATTATTACATTGATCGCGGTTATGGTATTTTTAACCCTGCCTGCCAACATTTATGCCCAGGCTAAAAAACCTGCCTTTCCGCAGGCGCCGGCAATCAAATCCCCAGAAGTACTATCAGACAAAAGCATAACATTCAGGATACTGGCCCCTGAGGCGACAAAGGTGGGGTTACAGAGCTCAGATATATTTGGAATGACCCCTGGAAATCTACAGTTTACTAAAAACAGTGAAGGCGTGTGGGAAGGAAAGACTGTGCCTCTTGCACCAGGGGCCTACAGGTACACATTTACAGTGGATGGGGCATCTGTTGTTGACCCGAATAACACATCAATAAGTGAGTCAAACAATAATGTCTGGAGCCTGGTCTATGTGCCTGGGGCAGATTTTATGGAGATGAAACAGGTGCCCCACGGCGCTGTTGCAGAGGTTTACTACTACTCAAAAACCCTTAACAGGCACCGCCGCATGCACATATACACCCCTCCTGGATACGAGGCAGGCAGTAAAAAGTACCCGGTTTTTTACCTTCTTCACGGCGCAATGGATTGTGATGACTCATGGAGCACAGTTGGCAGGGCAGGATTTATCATTGATAATCTTATTAATGATAAAAAGGCAAAACCCATGGTTGTAGTTATGCCTGCCGGTCATACAACAAAGAATTTCAGTATGGGTGGCGGTGTCAACAATATGGTTGATGATTTTTCAAACGACTTCATAAATGACATAATGCCCTATGTAGAAAATAATTACCGTGTGTTAACAGACCGAGGCAACAGGGCTATAGCCGGTCTATCCATGGGCGGCATGCAAACCCTTAATATTACGATGAAAGATCTGAGTAAATTCGCATATATCGGGGTATACAGCTCTGGTATATTCGGCCTTGGAAATACCATGCCTGGTCAAAACTCTTCTCCGAGCTTTGAAGAACAATACAAAAACATGCTTGATAACAGTGATCTAAAAAAGGGTCTTAAACTGATCTGGTTTGCAACAGGCACAGAGGATTTTTTAATAGAGACAACCAGGGCATCAGTAGAAATGTTAAAGAAACACGGGTTTTCACCTGTATATAAAGAGACGGACGGCGGCCATACATGGGCAAAATGGCGTGATTATCTTGTTGAATTTACTCCTCAATTATTTAAATAAAAGAAAAATATATCTCCGGTGAAGTTTTTTAAAATAACGGTGTCTTAAAATAAAAATTCCATTGATCTTGTGCAGTCTATTTCCGGCTGCAACAAATAAAATCAATGGAATTTTTTTATTGACATTTAAACAGGAATATTATCATATCGCTGAATTTTTTTTTGGACGATTTAATGAATTATAATAATGTTTAAACTGAGTAATAAAATGAAGAAAAGTAATGGTTTACCGAAATTTAATTCCGATATATTTTACCCCTGGGTACTTTGCATAACGTTAATAATATCTCTAATGCTTATGTGGTATCATTTCAATTATAATACAGATGAATTGGTAAAAAACTACAACGAACAGATCATGGGCAAATTGTTGCCCACAAAAAGTATTCTCGCCATTGGCGTAACTGCATGGGCCATCTTTTTATTAGGGATAAGGGTTTGGTTTGCATGGCATTACAGGCCATACAAACCTGCATGCGATAAAAAACTGCCGGTGGTAACAGTTATTATTCCTGCTTATAATGAGGGGGCTCAGGTTTTACACACTGTAAGGTCTGTTGTAGCCAGTGATTATCCCCCTGAAAAAATGCAGATCATCTGCGTTGACGACGGTTCAAAGGATGATACATGGGATTGGATGCAGAAGGCAAAAAAGGAATTCCCTCACAGGGTAAAGCTGATAAGGCAACCCTTTAACAGCGGTAAGAGGCTTGCGCTGAGAGAAGGCTTTATCAATGGGAAGGGATCAGTATTTGTTACCATAGATTCTGACTCTGAGATTTTACCTGATACCCTTCGTCATATGGTTAGCCCATTTGTGCTGGACCCGCGTGTAGGCGGGGTTGCCGGTAATGTCAGGGTACTCAACACTGCAGAAAGTGCGATTCCCAAGATGCTTGAGGTATCGTTTGCCTATGCCTTTGACTTTATACGTTCAGGACAGAGTGTATATGGCGGCGTTTTCTGTACACCTGGCGCACTTTCAGCATATCGTGCTGATGTGGTAAGGGCAAACCTCACCACATGGATCAACCAGACCTTCATGGGTAAACGTGCAACCATTGGTGAAGACAGGGCGCTTACCAACCTGATCCTTCGCATGGGTTATCGTGTAGTTTATCAGAGAAAGGCAGTAGTAAATACCAAGATACCCGCCGCATATACAGGATTAAGAAAGATGCTGCTCAGATGGGCACGCAGCAATGTAAGGGAAAATCTTGTTATGTTTTCATTCATAACAAAACGTTTCCGCCCTTATGACTCAGGAAGCAACTGGATACGTTTGTTCAGTGTTACACAACTCTTCCGCCTGACATTTGGCGAGGCATGTAAATTCGCAGTGCTTGCACAGATGCTGATGAACCCTGTTCCCACCCTGATACTTATATCTGCTGGCTGCCTGGTAAGCGCCATACTTCCATCTATTATATATCAGAAACAACATCACAGTATGTTCGGATGGCATTGGGCTCTTCCCTTCTCCTTTTACTGGATATTCGCCTTGAGCTGGATACCTCTCTGGGGACTAGTAACCGCGGCACGTACAGGCTGGCTTACCCGTGAGACAGTTATCACTCCTGACCCGAAAAAGCAGCTCAATATACCTCAGCCCCATCGTGTCAGAAGCATGGTTTCAAAGGCTGCATAGCCTGAAGATTATATAGCTGATTCAGCATATCCAATAAAAAAGGCCTGCCACATATATGTGGGCAGGCCTTTTTAGTTTTTATTCTATAAGTCTATCCTAGTTTTCCTTTAGACTTGAGTACCTCTGCAACACCTTTTATTCCTAGTTTTTCCAGTGTAGACTGCTTTGGGTAACCGGAATCCTTATTCCATCCTTCAAGTTCATAGTAATAGGTTTTGAACTTATCCACACCCTCTTTTGTTAAATAGAGCTCTTTACAGTTCTTCCAGTCCCATTTTTTCCCATCAAATATGGGCTTCTCTGAATCATACCCGCAATAAGATGCACCAGGCCTGTAGTAGTAACCATTAAAGTTCTCCATGTTCTTATGCCTGCCCTGAAGTGCAAAAATCGCCCTTTTAAGGTTCCATGCACGGCGACCTATCTCAAGGCCATCCTGGAATGTATGATTTCTACCTGTTATGGCATTAAGGTATTTTGGTTCAGCCTCAGGTGTATGACCATAGCCCTTTGGATGGGATGCACTGAAGAGCTTTGCATAACCCCAGTCACAGAAACCGATCGACTCTTTATAGTATGTCCAGTAATGCATGCGCCATGCAACAAATTCCGCCTTATGCTTTGAGAACACCCCGGTTTCATGTGCCTGTTTGCCTTCCCAGCTAAAATCAAACCAGAAGTGATTGTTGCGCGTTGTCCGCTCTGCAAGTACCTTTACATAATCTTCACAGCTCCATTTTTTACCTCCACCACCCATGCCTCCAAAACCTGCTGATGGATTTGCCATACCCATATCATGACTGTTTATATCCCTTGAATCAAGAAGGTTTCCATAAGCCCAGTCAACCCCGGGCATTGACCAGTGATCCATGAAACCCCAGGGTGTCTGCCTGCAAAGGGTGTCGAAATCAGCAGTCCTGCCCAGCTTTTCACAGAAACGTGCTGTCCCCTCAGCCAGGAGATCCCCAATGCCGGACCTTCTTGCAAGGGCAATACCGTAGATCTCCATGAACTCTTCTGTTGCGAACTTGTTCATATTGAGCGGGGCCATATCAATTTTGGTATTAGGCCCAATAATGCCCATATCATGCATCTTCTTCATGTACCAGCCCAGGGCTGAATATGCAGGCACCTCAGGCTGAATAGGGAAGGATGGATTATGGCTCGTGGGGAATGACATCGGCCCCATAAAGCAGGTCTCCATGCCGTTTATGCCAAGCTTCTGGATGATATCTGTGCCCTTCTGGTTTAGCTTTGACATGGTATCCCTGTCCATGCCGTTTGCATCCTGAGGCGTAAGACTGAACCATGTTGACTCGGCGCAATCATCAGAATCCTGGCTGTGGGCACGGTCACGGTTATGGCATTTTCTCTGATGGCCGCATCCAATACAGGCAGAACCGACAGATGCAGGGCCGAATCCTCCAAATCCTGGTCCTGACGGCCAGTTCGCTTCAACCCATTCCCTTGCATCCTTTAATGCCTTAGGGTCAGCAATCTTAATGCCCTTTGTGCCGATAACTGCAATCGCCTTCAGATTCTTAGATCCAAAAACGCCACCAAAACCACCCTGTCCGGCCCCGCTTCCACCGCCATGAACAAGTGAAGCAACCCTGGTCATGTTTTCACCAGCAGCCCCGATTGTAACAATAGCCGGCCTCTGAAGAGTATATCTATCATCAATCTCCTGCCATTCCTTGCCATAGCGAATCCCGGACTTTTTCCATATCTGCTCCTGGCACTTCCATGAATCAAGCCCCCACAGGTCTTTTGCATCTTCTATGGTGACCTTGTCATCTACTATATTAATATATACCGGAGATTCGGCGCGGCCTATCACAGCCACACCATCCCACCCGGCCATCCTCATAAAGGAGGCAAACATGCCTCCAAAGTTACTGTGTGAAAACCACTGGATCGGATAACACTGCGGTGACATACCTGAAACGCTTGTCCTTGCGCCCCACGGAACCCCTGTGCCACTCACAGGGCCTGTCATAAGCGCAACCATGTTTTTGGGGTTGAATGCATCCTGGAGATCCCAGTCCCCTGGCGCAACACAATAGTCCCAGAAAAGGGCTGTAGCCATACCGTGACCACCACCGTATGGCTCATATTTTTCTGTATCCAGAGCCCTTATCTCTTTGCTGGTCAAATTTACTAAAAGTATCTTTCCACCGTATCCTGGCGTAGTCATAATAATTCTCCTTTCCTTTACTCTTGTTTGGCCTTGGCTTTAGGAGCACCCATAAAATTCGGCATGGGCTTCCTTGGCGGCTGAAGGTTACGGTCATATCCGCTTATATCTTTCTGGTCCGGCAGTTCAGTCACAACCTTTAAGGCGTTTGCCACACAGGCCTCAACACAGGCCTGTGAGCCATTAATACCGCCTTTTTTGTTGTAATAGGGGGTATCGGTACACAGGTCACACTTAATGGCCTTTCCTGTAACATGATTCCATATGGGTCTATGGGGAATAACTGGGCATGAGTTTATGCAGGTCTTGCATCCAATACACTCATCAGCGTTTATCATACGTACATTGCCATTTTCTTTGCTGATATGACATGCGCCAGTAGGGCAGTTAATTACACATAAAGGCTCAGGACACTGCCTGCATGTGTTTATCTGGATATCAGCAGGGTATGATTCAAGCACTGACCTGTGAACCTGTATCCTGGCAAGTGAAAGATTTGCCTGTCCTTCATGGACAATAGAACATGCAATCATGCATCCATAACACCCTGCACAATTTTTGCTATCGCAGATCAGATACTTTGCTGACAGCGGATATTCTGTTTTTTCCTGCGCTTCACTCGGTAGTGGAGCACAGACTGCAAGGGCGCTGCCAGCTACAGCAGCCCCTCCAATGGCCAGAAAATCGCGCCTTGAGAACTCCTTTTTTTCCGTATTATCGGGTACCTTATTTTTGTCTTTAGCCATTAACAATACCTCCTATGACCGCTTAAGTAGCGCCAATAACCTGTATTAAATACTAATATAAAACCGGTTTAGAAAATAACCAGTGTATTTAAAACACAGTAAAAAATAATCAGGTTATACAGCACCATAATTAATAAATCCCTATCTCAAGTTATGTTAATATAAAAATATGTCTAACCGGTGTCAAGACAATAATTTCCAAATATACGGATATTCTGGCTAAAAAATTAATATGCAAGTAAATAATTGAGCATACTTTGACTAGGTTTTGACGAAGAGGTTCATTTTTGTTTAAAAACAGGTAATTTTAAAAATTTTGACGCTTCAGCTATCAACAATCAGCCAAATTCAGGGTGTCTATGGCTGAAGGATGATAGCTGAAAGCTTCATCCAGAAATAGCCCCTTTCTGGGTGGACACTAGTTTACTATCTGCATCTGGTCTGAAATACCCTGTTCATATGTGCTCCAGCCGGAATTCAAGCCATAGGGGCTTCGGTGAAAAACAGCCTCTATCCTGCGGATCATGCCGTTTTCTACTTTGAAGAGTTCTGCAAGCTGCCATGTCCAGTTTATATCCTGGTGGTCAAAAAAACCAAATGCAAATACGATCCCCCGTTCACGATCCACAGCAACAAACCTGCGGTCCCTGATACGGGTAACAAAATTCAAAAGGCCCGACTCAAACTGTTCCTTGCATCCCCAATTGGCAGAATACATCTTTGATGTCTTTGGATCAGGGCGCTCCTGACCGGCAGGTACAGGCACGTTTGTGCTTGGCATACCGTTTTCAAGCCTGTGGCAGTCATCACTGAATGGGTAATAACCCTTGCCATCATTCTTCTGCATCCCTGTAAAATAATAGTTGGCGGTCTTTATCATCTCTTCGCGAGAAGGGCGTTTATCTTCAGGGATCACCTGAAAATATACCTCATGGGGCTTACCAAGCTTTTCCACGCTCTCGCCTGTCGGAGGAAATGACATACCACCCTGCCCGCCACCCATTGGATTTGCTTCAGGACGTATAACAAGCTGCTCTGCCTCGGTTATTTTATCATCCACAATCTTGAGGCGTATGGCAACCGCAACCAGTGGGCTCTGCCCATCTTTACCGGCTGCACCCTCACGTGCAGTGCCTATAAATGCCACCTGCTGGGTTTCTATGTCCGGCACATAAAATTTATATGCCCCAATCCCTGACATACCTACCCACAAGCCTTCATTACCAAGAGGAAGCCTTACACCGTTTTCAGTGAATCTGCAGTCCCTCGCAAACAGATCAAGGCTGGGGTCATTATTAAGCATTGCCTCCATGTACCTGTCTATGTATTTTTCCAGACAGGCGCGGTCGCACTCCCCGGCAATGACATTTCCGAACAAAAAGATTGAAAACATAAAAAAGAAACATGACAACAGCACAGTTTTTTTAAGCATAAATTATCTCCTTTTATGATATTTAATTAAAACTACCTCTTTTTATTGATCAGAAAATTAAACATAAGGTGGCAACAGGATAAGCACAGGGTCGCCAAACTTTTGGGGACGGAGTATAAGAAGATAACCATACCCTGTCAAGGCAAATAGCCTGGAATTATCAGGAACAGGAGTAATAATGGTTAATATGGTTAACAAGACCCTTGATTTAAAACTAAAATAAAGGGATAAATCAGTAAAAATTTGGCCTTTAATAGACAAGGAGATATCATGAATAGAATAGAATCCCTAAAATTCACTAAATATTTTCCTTTTTTAATTCTTGTTATTTGCATCTCAAATGGCTGTTCCACTGCATACTTTGGCGCCATGGAAAAGATGGGCATACATAAGAGGGATATCCTTGTTGACAGGGTCGAGGATGCGAGGGATGCCCAGGCAGAGGCACAGACCCAGTTTAAATCTGCCCTTGAACAGTTTAGCTCGGTTGTCCAGGTTGAAAATACAGATTTGAAAGCGGCCTATGAAAAGCTCAACTCGGAATATGAAGAGAGCGAAGCCGCAGCTAAAAATGTTACCGATCGTATAGACAAGGTAAGAACCGTTGCTGATGCCCTTTTCAGGGAATGGGAGGAGGAGCTTGAATTATATGAAAGCGCGGAGCTTAAAAAATCCAGTAAAACCCAGTTACTTAAGACAAAGGAACAGTACAATAAAATGCTGCAAAGTATGATCAAGGCGGAATCCAGTATGGCACCGGTTCTGCGCACATTCCGTGACAATGTGCTGTACCTGAAGCATAACCTTAATGCGCAGGCGATCGGTTCTTTGCGTGTTGAATTCAAGACATTAAAGGAAGAGATAGATAAACTGATTGCAAAGATGAACGACTCAATAGCGACATCAAACAGCTTTATCTCAAATCTTGAAAAGTAAAACAGTGTCAGTGTTCATTGAATATTATTGGTTTTTTTTGGATGAACAGGTGTGTTATTAAGAGGTTTGATAATACTCGACAGTATTATGTTGTAAATAAATGTTGTTTACCTGGAGGTTTTAATGGCAGTACATTTGACAGAAAAAGAAAATTTTTTTCGGGTGGCACGGGGTGAAATGCCTGAGTATGTGCCCGTTGTATCTAAAAAATCATTAAATGATCCGCCGCTTATGGCGATCTGTGACCCGGCAATAATAGGCGATTTTCGCGGCCCAAAGGGAGGGTTTGATCCCTGGGGTGTCCCCTTTGTTGTGAGCGATGCAGTAGATTTTACAGCAATGCCAAAGGCAAGTGATTTTATACTCACCGATATTACAAAATGGAGAGAGGTGATAAAGGCCCCTGATTATTCAGGGTTTGACTGGGAGGCCGCTGCAAAGGCGGACTGGGCAAAGTACATAAAAGATCCTGATGTAACATCCCTTACCATCAGCGGATTCGCTGATATCTTTCAGCAGTTTGTGGGCATGATGGGTTTTACTCAGGCATTAATGGCATTATATGAGGAGCCGGAAGAGGTTGAGGCGCTGTTTGACTACATGCTTGAGCACGCCCTTTATATAACAAAAAATATTGTCCACTATTATAAACCGGATGGTTACTACCTGCTTGATGATACAGCAACCCAGATGAACTCATTTATATCCCCGGCCTTGTTTGATGAACTGCTTGTGCCCAGGTATAAAAAATGCCTTGATATAGCTCGTGATGCGGGCATACCGATCTTTTATCATAATTGCGGCAAGTGCGAAAAACTGCTGCCCTCTATGGTAGAAATTGGTGTGGCAGTGTGGGACCCGGCACAGACAATGAATGATCTTCCGGCCATTAAAAAGAGGTTCGGACGCAGCCTTGCGATTAATGGCGGTTTTGAATATATGATGCCTGACACATGGCCCGCGTTTGATGAGGAGGAGGTAAGAAATGAGGTCAGAAAGACCTTTGATATGCTTGCTCCTGATGGTGGATTTTTATTTAATGGCGGCGTGAAGTCACTGAACTTTAGAGACCCTGATGTCCAGAGGATAAATGCGGTTATTGTTGACGAAGCAGAAAAGCTCAGCAAACAGTTTTACAGGTAGGTGGGATTCTTGTCCTGCTATCTTGTTACGTCATAGTTTTATGAAGATAGATCATTTATCGACGGCGGATTATACCCCACCTTGTAGAGACAAGGCATGCCTTGTCTCTACATAGATACCGGCCAGGAATAAATCCCTGTGAAAACCTCAGAACCAGGATATAAAAAAGCGGGGGCAATTAATTACCCCCGCTTTTCTTTATCAAAAAAATCTAATCAAAATACCATGTACGTTTAATAGTAAAGGCCCATTCTGCCGGCCTTCCAGGCTGGGCATTGTTAATGCCTGCATCATCAACAAGACCAAAAATGGTCTGATAATAGTATTTATCAAATACATTGTTGCATTCCAGGCTGGCCTGCCATTTCAGATCATCTGAACGCCATGTCAATCGTGTGTTAACAAGGTAATAGCTGTCAATGGTTGTTCCCGGGATGTTATTCGGGTTTGTCTGCATTTCGTCCTGCCATGCTATATCAGCACGGTAGGTCAAATCTCCCCATTTACCAAGGAACCACCTGTATTGTGCACCAACGTTCCATTTAAATTCAGGTGTATACAGTGCCATACCATCCGGATCAACATCTGCAAGTGGATCCACCTTGGTATACTCATAATCTAAATAGTTAAATGAGAAATCAGCCAAAAAAGACCTTGTTGGCTGCCATACACCTTCCAATTCAAGTCCCTTTACCTCTGCGTCGCCAACATTTCTCTGCGCTCCACATGGCTCCTGTTGACCAGGCGGGGCCCAGTCGCACAGGGTTACAAACAGTTGGATATCTTTATACTCATTATAAAATGCCGACGCATTCAGGCGCAGCTGGTTAAAAAGTGTGCTCTTGATACCCACTTCATAGTTAGTAAGTTCTTCAGGATCAAAAGAGTAACCTTCTGCCTGAGTGCGGAAAAATGGACGTGCGTTGTTACCACCCATTCTGTATCCGGTTGCAATCTGGCCATATACCATGACCTTCTCTGTAATATCATAATCAAGGGCTATACGATAATCAAAATTGTTGCTGCCATAAGAGGTTGATGTTCCATCCAAACCTGCGACACCACTGTTTGCCGGATTACCATATTCCCAGAACCAGAAGGTAGTCTGCGCCTGGGGCAATGTGCCGTCCGGGTTATGACGATGCCAGGTATAACTCTTTTTATCCTTTGTATAACGGGCGCCAAGTGTCAGATCCATGCGGTCGGTCAAATGAAGGCTTGCCTGCCCGTATATAGCTTTGCTGGTTGACGGCGTTATGTCAGGTCCGTGAAGAAAGTCTAATCCGGCATAGGCTAAATCCACACGGGCATCCTCATTGGTCTCCTTGTCAAGGTAGAATAAACCCAAGGTTGTATCAGCATAGCCGTCAAAAAGGGTCGCGTTTAACCTGAGTTCCTGTGTCCACTGCTCATGGACCATCCTCTCCTGCAGCAATTGTATTGTAAGAGGTGACCCGTCTACGTCATGGCCAAAAATATTGGTGTATTCACGGTATGCGGTAATTGACTTAAGGGCAACATTTTCGTTTATTTCATAGTCAATGCTCAGTGTGTAATCCCTGGATTCCAGGTGATTTATAGGAGGAATAACAACGGGTTTGTAATTGTTAAGATCCTCTCCGGGATTGCCGCCCTGGAAAAGCGGATCAGGCGTATAGTAACCGGTGTCTATGTATGTTGAATAGTTGTAATATGTTCCTGGAGTTGCAAATCGGTTGTCATGGGGAACATCAATTCCGGCATCGTAAACCCCGTTATGATTGGCATCATAAAAAACAGGTATACTTACACCGGAAGTAGGATTAAAGCGCGGGTTATTGGGGATAGTGCTGGCAAATGGAGGAGACACAGGTCCATTTGGTGAATACCATGGAAAATTCGATCCCCCATTATCCATCGCACTAATAAGTACACTTGGTTGAGCCTCTGACTTATCGTTTACTATATTGGTTGAAAAATTGACTTCTAACTTGTCATTAGGTATCCAGCGCAGGCTTAAACGTCCGGCTGTTACGCTTTCTCCGCCCTCAGTTCCAAGCACACAGCTTGCACCTGTTATAAGTGTAGGTAAAGCGCTTTCAGGGTGCATGCATTTATAATCATAGCGTGTAACATAACCGTCCCTTGATTTAGAGATACCGGCAATACGCATAAAAAGATTATCAGTGATCGCGAAATCAGCTGCTCCTCTGATATCCAGACGATCAAATTTTCCAAATGTTGTTGAGAAAAAACCTTCATCCTTGCCTTCCGGTTTACGTGAAAAGAGTTTAATAGCGCCACCAAGTGCATTTCGACCGGCCAGAGTACCCTGGGGGCCGCGTAAAACCTCGACACGCTCCAGGTCAAGGAGGTCCAGGATATTCCCTGTAATGGTTGCATAATAGACATCATCCACATAGATGCCTACACCCTCCTCCACCGAAGGGTTGAAGTCAACCTGCCCAACGCCTCTCACGAAGGCAGTGAGAGCGCTTCCATAACCTGCATTTCCAGGTCTGAGTGATACATTCGGCGCCTGCATAGTGAGTTGTTCTATGGAAGTCTGATTCCTCATTTCCATTGAATCTGCACTGTATGCGGTTATAGCAAGAGGCGTATCCTGTAATGCCTTCTCACGGAATTCAGCGGTTACCACTATCTCTTCAAGTGTGAATTCATCTTCGGAAGCCTTTTTTTCTTCCTGTCCAAATGCTGCCCCGCAGAAAAAAAGCAGGCTGAAGGCAGGTAAAATTAGTAAAATGTGTTTTAACAACGTAATCCGGTTTAATGCTTTCATAAAATCCCCCCTGATAAAAAATTAACGTTATTTTGTCTTTTACCCTCCCTGATATGGCCATCCTCTGAAAATGACCATAAAATGGAGATTAAAAAAGACCTATTTAAAAGCCGCAATGCGGCTATAAAAACGGGGTAAATCTGAAAACTAAAAAATGAATTACTTAAACAAAGAGAATGCAAAAACTATAAAAGTAAAACTATTCTATCTGTTAACTTGTCTGAAGACAGTACCTTGACAAGTATTACAACCTGATAAACATCTTTTTTACACATTTTTTGCTTCAAAGAAGAAAAGATTATTTGATTGGATTTTTATAGGGAAATGCCCATTATGTGTCAAGTTAAATTTATGCAGACAGGCAGGTTTGTTAAACAAAAGACTATGATTCTTGCGCAGGGTCCATTAAATCCTTTTAAAAGCTATTTTCTTATGGTTCTACCCTTCTGGAAAAATTGACTCCCTTTCTTTAAAATACCCAGATCCTTATTTAGAGTAACAATATATGAAGAGGCCATTGACATGTCAGCATCAAGGCCAAAATCCAGATCAATAGTAATATAGCGGCCTGAGTCAACTGCATCACCGAATTTGTCGGTAACAGCAATCCCTTTAATCCTTACAGCAGATTTGCCTGTATCAGGTGAAAGTGAGACAGTAAATAAATCTTCCCTGATATCATTTTTATTAATAACCGCAACATCTCCCAGATCAAGGATAAGCCTTGTTATTGACAGGCCATAGTCCTGATTCTTTAATACCCTTGTAAAGGTACCGGAATCTGTGTTTGACCTGACTGCATCAGTCTGGGCAGACACGGCAAAACATATAATAAATTGAATTAACATAAAGACCATTATTTTATTCATAACAAATACCCGATATTAAAGCTGTAAACCTTGTGATAGACCTGAAAATAAAAAATCCATATTTCAGACACACGGTAAAGAAAAACCTCAGCGGTGTCAAGCATGAGGAGTACAACAACAGAAAATGGGTATATATCAGGTATAATTTTAATCTATGGCCCTGATTTTGCATAACAAGATTAAAAATTACAGTAGGATTCACACTAGGGCTTTTTTTATCAATATTTTTCTAATTATTTAACAAAGGAGCAAAAGATGAAAGAAACAGAGCTTATAAATGATGAAAATATGGGATTATGGTATGACCCGGCGTCAAAATATGTACACCATAAAATAAAAAAGAGCCTTCCAAAGGGCGCATTTGAGAAGTTACTGACTACAGGCGCTGATTATCTTGAGAAGTACGGGATGAAAAAATGGCTGTCTGATGACTCCAATGTTGTTGCCATCACAAAGGATGATGCAGAATGGGGTGACAAAGTCTGGGCAACAAGGGTTATTAAGGCGGGGTTCAAGTACTGGGCTGTAGTAATGCCTACCAGCGCCATGGGCAGTTTACAGGTCAACCGGTTTGTAAAGGAATACAGAGAAAAGGGTGTGACCGTCGAGGTATTCAATTCAGTGGATGCTGCAAAGGCATGGCTTGAATCCAAATAGTGACCATCCAGAAAGAGACAATTTCTGGATGGAGCTTTCAGCCTTCAGCTTTCAGCAAAATACCCGGTCATTATTATAATGCTGAGAATTGAAGGCTTAAGGCGAAAGAACTCCATAAAATCATTTCTTTTTACTGCCTTGCAGTCTTGCCGCCATCCTGGCATATGATCTGCCCTGTGATATAACTGGACGCATTTGAGGCAAGCAAGAGCACAAGCCCTGAGAGCTCCTCTGCCTCCCCTATCCTGCCCATGGGTATCCATTCAGCGCAGTAATCATCAAGCCACTTATCCAGGGCCTTTATCTCCTCTTCGGTTTTACCTGACTTGCCAATCTCTGACCTGTGCATGCCTGGCGCGATGGCATTTATCCTGATATTATCCTTTGCATATTGCATGGCAGCCACCCGTGTCAGGTTGTTTATTGCCGCCTTTGAAGCGCCGTATGAGGTAGAACCTATCTCAGGCACCTCTGCCCTTATGCTGGCAACAGAAGAGATATTTATTATAGAACCCCCTTTATTCTTAAGCATATGCGGGATAGTATATTTCATGCAAAGGAACGGGCCCCTGAGATTAACATCTATATTAAAGTCCCATTCGCCTGTATTTATCTCATGTATCCTGCCGAAACCTGCGGCAATGCCTGCGTTGTTTACGAGGATATCGATCCTGCCGAATTCAACGATTGCATCATTCACCATCCTTTTAATATCTTCCTCGGATGTCATATCTGCCTTGAGTGCAAGGGCCTTTCGCCCGTGGACGCGCACCTGTTTCAGGGTTATCTCGCATGCCTTCATGTCACGGCCCACACATGCTACATCAGCCCCGTATTGTGCAAGGACAGTTGCAATTGCCCTTCCTAAACCACGACTCGCCCCTGTAACAAGGGCTGTTTTACCAGCCAAATCAAATATACCTCTATCAGTCATGTCATACCCCTTTTGTTCTTTATGATTGGTTGATCAGGTTAGGCCAGACAATAATGGCCACCTGAATATTTTTCTTAAGGCAGGATACTATTTTGTAAAACAGCTCTTTGTCAAGCCATCTCTGCCTGAATAACCAGACTACTATCCTTTATAGTGCCGACGCTGACACATCCAGACCTGGTATCCGTTAAAAACAGCCTGCCAGATGATATATGCAACAGGCGCAATTGATGCGAGCGGGTGCAGGAAGGATTGCGCTATCCAGATGGCCAGAATAGTATTCTTGTGCCCCATTGCCTGCCCGCCTGTTATTCTTTCTCCATACATATTTCCTATCCTGCGGCCAAGCCAGTATTGAAATATGCAGGCGATTAATGACCCGCCTGCAATAATGATAACCTCTGTATATTTTCCATCATCATAATCCATAAAATAGCTGACTGACCGCCCTATCAACACTGCAAAGGCAATAAAATAGAGATAAAATGATATGAAAGGCCTTTTACGAATGCAAATGTGAATCTTTGGAAATATCCTTGCAAGAGACAACGCCAGGATAAGCGGCACAACAAGCATTGGAAACAGTTGTTTCAATATATAAAACAGAGATTTGATATAGGACAAATCAGCGCTGATACCCAGCAAAGGAAGCAGAACAGGCAGAAGCAGGGCAACAAGCACATTTCCTATCAGGGTGTAGAGGGTTAACAGTGCCATATTGCCCCCAATCATTGAGAGCACCACGGTTGAGGCGATTGCTGTGGGGGCCATTATGCATATCAGCATGGCTTCAGCAGTTGGTACGCTGAATGGCCTGATTATAAGATAGGCAACTATCCCCAGAAAAATCTGTAATGATATCATGACAAGATGCATAGTGCTGAATCTCATCTCTTTAATGGACATGTTGCAATAGGAAAAAAATATCATCAGAAAGAGCATACCGGGCAGTAAAAATGAGATATGGTCAAGAGGCCTGTAACATAATATCCCGATAATAATAGCAAGCGGCGAGACCCATTTTTTGATTTGACTGAACATTCTATAAACCTTTAATTTAAAAATGGATTCTTCTACTCCAGAGGCTTGATTTGGTCAAAACAAATATCATCTCAGGCAGCTTGACATTATAGATCCATTCACTTAGGATTCTGAAAAATTTCAAGACCCAAATAAAATGCAGGATAATAATAGAATATGGATGCAGAAGCTCAACTGAGTCCCCGAAACAGGGTTTACATTATCGGCGCGGTTCTGATCGCGCTATTTTTATGTGCAATGGATGCCCTTATAATGTCTGTTGCCATGCCTACAATTGTGATGGAACTGGGAGGGCTTGAGCTTTATGCATGGGCATATTCAGGGTTTTCACTTACCAATGCAGTAACCCTGCCAATTATAGGAAAGCTGGCAGACCTTTATGATATAAAAAAGCTCTTTATAATCTCCATAGGCTTTTTCATTATCACATCCATTGCAGCAGGCCTTGCGAACAGCATGCTGTTCCTGGTAATAGCAAGGGCCTTACAGGGGTTTGGGGCCGGTGGAAACATGGCGCTGGTGTATATTGTGCTCTCCGATGTATCCGCACCTGAAAACAGGGCAAAGACCCTTGCGCTCGGCAGCTTTATCTGGGGGATTTCAAGCGTTGCAGGGCCATCGGTTGGTGGTTTTATTACCACATACATGTCATGGCGCTGGATATTCTTTATTAATGTGCCCATAGGCCTAATATCCTTAACAGGCATTGCAATCCTGTTTAAAGAGACCCGCCTTAAGAAAAGGGCGGTTAACCTTGACATCAAGGGCGCTATCACACTTTGCGGATGGGTTTTTTGCCTTTTAACACTGATTCTGTCGGGCGGTGAACAGTTCCCATGGGTCTCGCCCCAATCCATTTTTCTTGCCCTTGTTACCATCATATTCATGGCGGGTTTTCTGATATCTGAAAACCGTTCACCTGAACCAATAATAAGCCTGAAATTTTTCAGGTACAGGGAATTTATTCTTGGCAATGGCGCGGCGTTTCTCTCCAGTTTCGGGGTATTCAGCCTCTTTGCCTATGCCCCGCTCTTTATACAGGGAGCATTGAGAAAAAGCCCTATGGAGGTGGGTTATGCAATGCTTACCATGAGTTTAGCATGGACAGGCGCGCCAATAATGCTCACAAGGTTCGTGCATGCAATAAATAATAAGGCTGCTATCATTACCGGCGCACTCCTGCTGACTGCTGGCAGCGGTTATCTGCTTACATTCGGACCTTCAACAACCATGCTTGAATGCCTTATTGCATTTGTAATAATCGGGCTTGGAATGGGTTTTATCTCAATCTGCACCCTGCTTGTTGTACAGAATGCCCTGCCCCCCAGAGATCTTGGTGTGGCCACATCATCACAGCAGTTCTTCAGGACGCTTGGCGGGACAATAGGGGTGGCCATAGCCGGTGCAGTAGCAACTGCAAGCCTTGTTTCAAAACTCAGATCCGCTGGAGATATTATACCTGCGGGCGTATTCAGCCAGGTCTCAGAAAATATAGAAAACATATTCAGGTCAGATTTTTTCACACCTCTTTCAGAGGAGATCAAGTTGATCCTTCAGAACGCTGTGGCAGGCAGCATCTCGACAGTCTTCTGGCTCGTTTTCGGAACAGCTCTACTGGCCCTTGTTTCCGGCCTGCTCATTCGGGAAGGTAAAAAAGATTAGAAATTGGAAAACTGCTACACTTGGTTTCATGCATATTGTTCAAAAACACAATTTTTACTTGAAACCTCCATATATCTATGCAAATTGGAGTTATCGAAGCCATTTTTCAAAAAGGAAAATACCCCGACAAAGATCTTAGAGGTTTAAAACAATTCATTGAAGATTTTCCTGTTGCCAGGGGCTTTCTGATTTATGGCGGAACAAAGCAGTTTTATGAAAATAATATAGAGATTATCCCTATTGATGACGCAATTGCCAGACTCCATGATATTCTTGATCCGTAAGGGTTCGAGTGGTCAAGGGTTCCGGAGTTCAAGTGGTTGTTTATTCGTCATTCCCACGAAGCCTGTCCCCTAGAAGTCGGGGAGCGGGAATCCATTTTGATTTTAAAACTAAAAACTAATGAATACCCCGATAAATCGGGATATGACGTTGCAATATGTTTTTCACTCGAACCCTCGACCCCTCGAATCCTTGAACCCTGATCCTTGTGTCTTATTTTTAAAATCTTGTACCTTGCACCTTGCGCCATGCGCCATGCGCCTTTTCTTATTCATACCTCAACGCCTTAATCGGTTTGCTCCTTGCCACCCGTGTTGTATTCCCCGCTACTGTAAACCATGCGATCACCAGCGCAATAAATCCTGAACCCAGACAAATGGGGATCATTAATAATGGATTAAACCTGTATGCAAACCGCTCAAGCCAGCTTTGCATTGCGAATATGGCAATAGGCCATGCGATAATATTTGCAATCAGCACAGGTTTTGAAAATTGCCATAACAGAAGGCTGACAATGTTTTTTACTCTGGCCCCCATCACCTTGCGCAGACCGATTTCTTTGGTACGACGTTCCACTGTAAATGAAGCTGAGCCGAACAGCCCCATACAGGCAATAACAATGGCCAGCAGAGAAAAGCTGATAAGTATTTTCTGTTCTGTTTTTTCCTGCTGGAACTCATGTGCAATCAGTTGGTCTACAAAAACAGTGGAGATCTGAACTTCTCCTAATACTTTTTTACCGACAGATTTAATCTGAGGCAATATGGACTTGTGAGAACCTTTAAATCGTATTGTAATACCGGAAACCGATTCAGGGTGAAGCAGGTAAACTTCCGCCCTTGGCAAAGTATTTATGCTGTAAATATGGTTGTCAGCAACAACGCCAATAACAGTGTGGTTTATATTTTTTAGTGTAGATGAATAAAGAACGACACCTATGGCTTCTTCAGCACGGGAAAATCCGAGCTGTCTGGCTGCGCTTTCATTTATAATTATATTCCGCTCTATGGATTCATTGGTGATATTTGTTCCATAGGTTGAAGTATCTATGTTCCATTCAGGCTCAGGGCTGTCACGCTCGATAGAATAATCCCTTCCTGCGATAACAGGGATCTTGTAGGTTTTAAAAAAATCATAGTCAATGCTTTCATCTGCGATTACATAATTTGTTTCCGGCTTCCCCTTGCGAATAAAAACCTGGTTAGTTTCGTGTTTCTGGCCTGGCTGAACGTTAGAAGAAGAAACAGATGAAATATCAGGCAGCTTTAACAGCTCCTGCTTGAAGGATGCAATTTTATCCTGAATGTTATCATTTGAGTCGATCCTGTTTATCACCAACAAATTATCCTTATCGTAACCGGGATTGCGATTAATGCTGTATTGCCTCTGCGCGAAAATAACGCATGTGGAAATTATAAGCATTATAGAGATAGCGAACTGAAAGATAACAAGCGCTGTTCTGAGTGTAATTGAACCGCTGGTCTCCTTTGACTGATTCGCCTTAAGGGTGTCTCCGGGTCTGAATCCTGAAAGTATAAACGCCGGGTAAAGACCGCCGTTTATACCTGTGACAACAAACAGAATCAGTATTGGTACAAATGTGGAAGGAGAAGTGTAATTCAATGTTAAGGGTCTATCTATTATTGACTCAAAAAGCGGAAGCATTATCTCTACAATCCCTATGGCTAAAATCATTGAGAGCAGTACAATAAAGGTAGATTCTCCGAGGAACTGCACAATTAATTGTTTTCGTTTGGCCCCCACCATTTTTCTCATGGCAATTTCCCTGGCGCGCTGTGTAGACTTTGCCGTTGTCAGGATAATAAAATTAATGCACCCTATTAAAAGAACAAGGAAAGATATAATCGTAAAAGAGATTACTGCCTGCCTGTTGCCTCCAGTTCTCTCAATGTCCCATGGCGAATCAAGGTGCGCATCAGCGAGTTTTTGGAAATCCATTGACAGGATATCGCTGGCTTTTAAGGTCTGATCTGATAAAATTCCTGAAATATCAATATTCTTGTCAATAAATGAAGGCATGAGCGGTTTAAGGGATTCAATATCAACTCCTTTTTTAACCTTAAAATAAGTGCCGGTGTTAAAATTAAACCAGCCATATGCACCTGCTGGAAGAAGCGTATCATCAAGCAGAGACAATAAAGGTATGTCAAGTACAGTATTACCGGAGGTGCTGTATACAGCAGTTACCAGGTAATCAGTCCGTAAATCACCAACAACAATTGTTATAACTTTACCAACCGGGTCCTGGTTCCCAAAATATCGGATGGCTGTTTCTTCTTTTAATGCAATATTGTTTTTACCGGTGAGTGTATCATCAAGGCTACCTGCAATTACTTTAAACTGAAACATATTTGGAAAAGAAGAATCAACCAATACAAGTTTGTCATTAAACCTTGAAGTCCCTGTGTCTATGCTCAATTCACCGGAAAACGTTCTGGCACTCTGCTCTATATTGTCCTTGTAGAATATTTCAAGCAATGGCATCGTTTGTAAAGGAGCATCAGCATCCCTTGAAGCTTTTTTTCCAGGTATTTTCAATTGGGTAGTTACCCTGTATATCCTGTCGGAATCTTCCCATTGCCTGTCATAGGAGTATTGATCCCTGACATACAGTGCGATGATAATGCACGCCGCCAGGCCGATTGCCAGGCCAGCGATATTGATCACACTGTAGAGTTTGTTTTTGATCAGGTTGTTTAAAGCTGTTATGAAGTAGTTTTTTAGCATGGGATCTCCTATGGGATCGATTCAAAATTCAAGGTTCAAAATTTCCGTCGTCGCTAAAGCTATGCCGGACAGGCAAAATTCAAAGTTTCAAGCTTTTAAAACCTTGCGCCCTGAACCCTTCTTTTACTCATACCTCAACGAATGAATCGGGTTTTTCCTTGCCGCACGGGTTGTATTGCCTGCAACTGTTGACCATGCAATAACAAGGGCAATCAAACCTGAAACTATGCAAATGGGGATAAGCAGCAGCAGGTTGATCCTGTATGGGAACCTCTCTAACCAGTTTCTCATCACGAATATAGCAACAGGCCAGGCAATAATATTTGCTATCAACACAGGTTTGGAAAACTGCCACAGGAGCAGGCTGACTATATTTTTTATCCTGGCGCCCATCACTTTTCTCAGACCTATCTCCCTGGTGCGTCTTTCTACTGTAAACGCAGCAGACCCGAATAACCCCATACATGCGATAAGAATTGCCAGTATAGAAAAACTGATAAGGACTTTCTGTTCTGTCTTTTCCTGTTGAAATTCCTGGGCGATAAGCTGATCTACAAAAACAGTTGAAATCTCTTCATCCCCCATCACCTTTTTCCAGACCTCGTTAACCCCATTTAAGATCTTTTTGGGGGAACTATTAAAACGAACGGTCATAACATTAGCACCATCCGGATCAAGCTGGTATACCTCCGCCCTTGGCAGGGTTCTCATACTGAATATATGATTATCCGCTACAACACCGATAATGGTATAACTGATATTGTTGATGGTGGTCGAGTTGAGCATCTCTCCTACCGCCTCTTCCGGGCTTGAAAAACCGAATTCCCTTGCCGCGCTCTCATTGATGATCAAGTTTCTTTCAATAAGTTCTTTTGTCTCGTTTCCGCCTATTGTGGTTGTCATCATATCTATTTTTGGGTCGGGGATATCACGTTCAATAGAATACTCCCTGCCTGCGACTATGGGTATTCTATATGTCTTAAAATAGTCATAGCCAACACTGGTTGTGGCCTTAATATATGTTGTTTCAGGATGTCCCGGATGGGTATAGGCAAGGTTGCTCTGCTGCTGCTGGCTGGGTTCCACCTGTGACACACCTGCATTTGTAACATCAGGCAGGTTCAACAGCTCCTGCTTGAGCACCTCTATTTTACCTTTAACCTTTTCATTCGCACTTAACCGGGTGATTACCAAAAGATTTTCTTTATTATATCCCGGGTCGCGGTTCATACTGTATCGCATCTGTGTAAAGATCACTCCGGTGGAAACGATCAGAATTACAGAGATGCTGAACTGGAATACCACCAGGATATTCCTTAAAGACATCGATCCACGGGTTTCCTTTGACTGGTTCGCCTTCAGGGTCTCTCCAGGCTTGAATCCGGAAAGGATAAATGCCGGGTACAGACCGCCGCTGATGCCAACAATGATAAGCAAGGCCAGTAATGGTAGAAAAGTCGAAGGAGAGGTATAATTCAAGGAAAAGGATTTACCCACTATTGCTTCAAAAATTGGAAGCATTATTTCGACAACGCCCATGGATAAGATCATGGAAAGAAGTACAATAAATAATGATTCACCCAGAAACTGCGCAATCAACTGCTTTCGTTTGGCGCCCACAACCTTTCTCATGGCAACTTCTCTTGCCCGTTGTGTAGCCTTTGCGGTAGTAAGAATAGTGAAGTTGATACTACCGATTAACAGCACAAGCAGTGATATGGCTGCAAACGAGATCACCACTGTCTTGTTACCTCCGGCCCTGTAGACATCCCATGGTGAGTCAAGATGCGCATCTTCCAGTCTTTGAAAATCCATAGACACAATATCACTCGACTTGAGTCCGGGGTCGGATATGATTTTAGAAATATCTATATTCCGGTCAATTAATGCAGCAAGAAGCGGTTTCATGGTTTCGACATCAACACCTTCTTTTAGTTTTACATATGTGCTGCAATTGAAATTAAACCAGTTTTTTATTGATGCAGGGAGTAACGTATCATCAAACAGGGCCAGCACGGGTAAATCAAGAACAGTATTTCCCGGAATGCGATATACGGCGGTTACCTTGTAGTCATTTTGAATGTTTTCAATGCTCATTGTTATCACTTTGCCGATGGGGTCCTCTTTTCCAAAATGACGTTTTGAAATCTCCTCGCTCAATGCAACATTGTTTATGCTTGTGAGGGTCTCTTCCAGACTGCCTGCAATGGTTTCGAGCTTGAATATATCGATAAATGCCCGGTCAATATCTGCAACCCTGCCTTTAAATTTGTCGGTTCCAATATCAATCGTCATTTCTCCAGCAAAGACACGGGCGCTTTTTTCAATTTTGTCTTTAAAATATTCTGAAAGCACCTGCATTGCAGGAAGGGGTGATGTTGAAAACTCTGCGCGTGGTTTACCGGGCAGTGTTGCAGAGAAATTAACCCTGTGTATCCTTTCTGAATCCTTCCATTGTTTGTCATAGGAATACTGATCTTTAACATAAAGCGCAATAACAAGACATGCTGAAATACCGATGGCAAGACCGGCTATGTTGATTACACTGTAAAGTTTGTTTTTGATCAGGTTGTTTAAAGCTGTTATGAAATAGTTTTTTAGCATTTTTTGCTCCTTGAAAAAAATTCGAGGATGACGATATTTTGTAGGGGCGAAAAATTTTTCGCCCCTACATCGGTATTCAAACCTTGAACCTCAAACCTGGAACCTTGAATCTTGTTTTTACTCATACCTCAACGATTGAATCGGTTTACTTTTAGCAACCCTTACTGTATTTCCCGCCACGGTTGACAATGCAATAACTACCGCAACCGAGCCTGACACAAAACAAATGAGGATCAATAACGACAGGTTGATCCTGTATGGGAATCTTTCAAACCAGTATTGCACAGCAATTATTGCGAGAGGCCAGGCGATGATATTTGCAATCAATACGGGCTTTGAAAACTGCCATAATAGCAGGTTTACAATGTTCTTTACCTTTGCGCCCACAACCTTACGCAGACCAATCTCTTTTGTTCTTCGTTCAACTGCAAAGGCGGCTGATCCATACAATCCCAGGCAGGCAATTATAATAGCCAGTATGGAAAAACTGATAAGCACCTTCTGTTCTGTTCTCTCCTGCTGGAATTCCTGCGCAATAAGCTGATCAACAAAGACAGTGGAGATCTCAGCGTCACCCACTACCTTTTTCCATACTGTGTTAACCTTTTCCATAATAGCTTCAGGTGATCCGGTAAATCGCAGGGTAACAACATTCGCCTGATCCGGCTGAAGCAGGTAGACCTCTGCCCTGGGAGTTGCATTTATACTGAAGAGATGATTATCGGAAACAACACCGATGATTGTATACCTGCTGTTATTGGCTGTTGTTGAATTGATGATCTTTCCTATTGCATCCGCGGGTTTGGAAAATCCCAGTTCTCTGGAGGCGCTTTCATTGATAACTATATTTCTTTCAGAAAGCTTCTTTCCTGGTCCGCTGCCGATTTCAAAATCCATTCCCAGTATTGGTTCGGGAAGATCACGACCTTCTGAATAATTCCTCCCTGCTATAACGGGAATCTGATATGTCTTGAAATAATCATAGCAGACTCCGCTGGCGAATATCAGATGACTTGTCTCAGCAGCCCCTGGAAGTGTATACACACGGTCATTCTTTATCTTCTGGCTCGGCTGGATTTCTGAAAGAGATACATCTGTAACCCCGCTTATTTTTTTTAATTCACTTTTAAACAGTTCAATCCTGCTGCCTAAGCCTGGATAGAGATTAATTTTATTAATAATAAGCAGATTTTCCCGATTATAACCAGGATCACGATCAAGGCTGTATTTTAATTGTGCATAAACGGCAATAGCGGCGATTATAATAATGATTGATATAATGAACTGGAAAATCACAAGTATGTTTCTTATTGTAATTGATCCACCTGTCTCTTTAGACTGGTTAGCCTTTAGGATACTTCCCGGTTTAAAACCGGACAGGATAAGAGAAGGATAGAGACCGCCGCTCATACCTGTAACAATGAACAGTAAAATCAGTGAAACGAGGGTAACAGGCGAAGAGTAGTCAGGTGAAAGTGATTTCCCGATTACTGATTCAAATACGGGCAGCATTATCTCCACCAGACCAAGTGACAACACGATAGCAATAAGGGTGAGGAAAACAGATTCCCCTAAAAACTGAATAATGAGTTGTTTTCTTTTTGCGCCAACAACCTTTCTTATTGCCACCTCCCTTGCTCTCTGTGTTGCCTTTGCAGTAGTAAGGATTGTAAAATTTATACAGCCGATCACAAGTACAAGTAGGGCAATTGCAGCAAAAGAGAGCACTAATGTCATGCTCCCTCCTGCTCTTGAGGTATCCCATGGAGAGCCAAGATGAATCGATTTTATGTTTTGAAAATCCATCTTCAATACATTACTTGCCTTCAGCCCTGGTTCAGAGATGATTTTTGAAATATCTATATTCTGATCAATAAAGGCAGGGGTAAGAGGTTTAAGAGTCTC
>JAAZBV010000126.1 GCA_012513605.1 Desulfatiglans sp.
GATTACAAGAGAGAAAGATGGAAGGTGCTGGGCGCTATCAAAGACCCGAAAAAGACGGTTGTAGGTTTTGTTGCACCTGCAGTAAGAAGCGTTATTGCCTCACATTATAAACTGCCCTTTGACAAGGCATCTCCCTTTATAGCCGGGCTTCTTAAAAAGATGGGTTTTGACAGGGTCTTTGACTTCTGTTTTGCCGCAGACCTGACCATCCTTGAAGAGACAACAGAATTTATTAACAGGGTAACTAACAAGGGTATAATGCCCCAGTTTACATCATGCTGTCCGGGGTGGGTCAATTATGTTGAACGCAGACATCCCGAACTAATACCGCACCTCTCCTCATGCAAATCACCTCAGCAGATGATGGGTGCTACAGTTAAGAACCATTTTTCCGAGTGGGCAAATATACCTAAAAAAGACCTTTTTGTAGTGTCCATAGTACCATGTCTCGCTAAAAAGTCTGAGGCGGCAAGGGAGGAGTTTGCACCCGAGGGTATACGCGATGTTGACTGCGTTCTTACCACAACAGAACTCATTGAGATGGTAGAGATAACATTCACTGATGTTAATGAGGTGGAGCTATCTGAGTTTGATGACCCCTACAAACAGGTCACAGGGGCCGGTGTTCTTTTTGGCGCATCAGGCGGTGTGGCCGAGGCCGCACTCAGGATGGCCGCTGAAAAACTCTCAGGACAGGCACAGCTTGCCCAGCTTGAGTTTGAGGCCGTAAGGGGTTTTGAAGGGATAAAGGAGGCAACTGTTAACCTGGGTGGCAATAAGCTCAGGGTTGCTGTTGTAAGCGGTCTTCACAATGCTGAACAGGTAATAGAAAGGGTAAAGGAGGGTGTTGATACGGGGTATGACCTTATAGAGGTCATGACATGCCCGGGCGGATGTATATCCGGGGCCGGACACCCTGTGCCCAAAAAGATTGACTCTCTTGAAAAAAGACAGCAGGTCCTGATCAATATAGACAAGACCTCCAAATTCAGGAAGTCCCAGGATAACCCGGATATCATAAATCTTTATACAGAGTTTTATGGTGAACCCAACTCTGAAAAGGCACACCATCTGCTGCATACCCATTATTTCAACAGGAAAGGCAAGATCACCAAGTCCAGCAAGATGGGTGATTCTGTTTTCAAGACCCAGGTCATTGAGATATGTGTATGTGAAAAATGTATTGCAAACGGCGTTGGAGACTTTATCAGGGCGCTTAATCAGAAGATTGAAGAACGTAAACTTCAAGATGGTATCCGCATAGTGCCTCTGCACCTGAAGGACTGCCCTGGCAAGGAATTCCTGATAAAGGTAAATGGTATAAAGGTAAGCCAGACAGAGCTGGACAGCTTTCTCAGGCTTACACGGCCAGTAGAGATGGAACCTATATCTGAGGGGGCATAACCCTAAAGCGGGTTTTATGGACTGGCGTATTCTTGCACTGGTATCGGCTGCCTTTTCGGCAGCCGCTGCCATCGCTGAAAAAAAATCCCTATTTAAGATAGATGCGCTTGAATTTTCAGCCATCCTTTCTCTTTTTGCATTTATACTTGCAGTGCCCTTTGCCTTTTTCTTCGATTTTGCGGAGATAAACAGCCAGGCATTGTCTGTTCTTTTTATAAAGAGTATTTTCAATGCAATTGCATTCTACTCTGTTATGGCCGCCCTGAAAAGGCTTGATATCAGCGGCTCTCTCCCACTTATGGATCTTAACCCCGGCGCTGTTGCCATTGTTGCCTTTATTTTTCTGAATGAAAGCCTGAACATCTGGCAGATATCAGGGCTTATACTGGTTATTATAGGGACATACCTTATTAATGTGAAAAAGGGTAACCACATCCTTGCCCCATTTACCATATTCATAAGATCAAGGGGACACAACTATATACTCATTGCACTTATCGCATTCACAATCACCTCTGTGCTTGACAAGGTTATTGTTGGCAATTTCAGGATTAAGCCTGAGGCATTCATGTTTTTCCAGCACCTCTTTAACCTGTTTCTGTTCAGCCTGGCATTTATAGCCATCAGGAAGAAAGGGGCCGCTGAATGTTTTACCGAATCAATTAAAAACGGCTGGCCTCTTATTGCATTTATCGGAGTACTCACAATAGGTTACAGGTATTCACAGATCCTGGCTGTGGCTGGCGGCAAGGTGGCCCTTGTGCTGGCATTAAAAAGACTCTCGGTTTTCATTGCATGCCTTGTGGGAGGAAAACTCTTTCGTGAAACAGGGCTTGCTGTCCGGCTCACCGCCACCCTTGTTCTCTTGGCCGGCACATTCCTGATAACCGCTATAAAGTAATAATAAGGCTGTCATTATTATTTGCCTCTATAACGTTACATAACCTCTTCTGCTTTTACCTCTTCATCATCTTCTGAAAAACCCAAAGGCAAAAAGCCTGTTGCCTCACCTGCAGGCAGCTCCTGGACATCCTTTAGTTTTTTTCCAACCGCCCTTGATCTTATCCTGGCCTTTTCAATTGTATCAGATGCCTGATTTATCTTTTTCTGAACTGCATCCAGGATATCTCCATACCTTGTCCACTCGGTCTTAACAGCTGCAAGCAGGTTCCAGACCTCGCTTGAACGCCGCTGAATCGCAAGGGTCCTGAAACCCATCTGGAGACTATTCATGATGGACCATAATGTAGTAGGGCCTGCAACCACTACACGGCACTCACGCTGAACAGCATCTATTAAACCGCTCCTGCGGATAACCTCTGCAAAGAGCCCCTCAATGGGAAGAAAAAGAATGGCAAAATCGGTGGTCTTTGGCGGGTTTATATACTTTGAGCAGATATCATATGCACATGACTTAACCCGTGCCTCAAGCTGCCTGCCTGCAATCTCAATTACCTCTACATCTGCCCTCTCCTGTGCCTCAATCAGGCGTTGATAATCCTCTATCGGAAACTTGGCATCAATTGGAAGATAGACCATATCATCCTTTTCTGCGCCCTGCCCCGGCAATTTTATTGCAAACTCAACACGCTCAGCACCCTCCTTTGTGGCGATATTGGTTGCGAACTGCTCAGGGGTAAGCACCTGCTCCAGGAGTGCGCCAAGCTGCACCTCACCCCATGTTCCACGGGTCTTGACGTTTGTAAGTACCTTTTTGAGGTCCCCAACGCCTGTGGCAAGCGCCTGCATCTCTCCAAGCCCTTTATGAACCAGTTCAAGCCGTTCGCTCACCAATCTAAAGGATTCGCCCAGCCGTTTTTCCAGTGTACCCTGAAGTTTTTCATCTACGACCTGGCGCATCTGTTCAAGCTGTTTTGCATTATCATCCTGTATGTTCCTGAGCCTGCCCTCAAGAGTGACCTTTGCATCCTCCATCTTTTTTTCAACAGAGTCAGAGAGCCTTGCTATTGCGGCTGACATGGCCTCAAGCTGGCCCTTCTGGGTATGGGTCAGCTCGCCCATTCGCTGTATCACAGAATTCCCAAAGCTCTTGAATGCTGCTGAAAGCTCAAGCCTCTGCTCTTTTGATGCATTGCCCAGTTCGACTCTATTCTGAGCAACCTCCTCTTTAACTGCTCGTTCAGTGCGCTCCTGCGCCTTTTCAAAGGAATCAAGACGTGAGGTTATCGTTGTGGTATCAAATCTGTATGATCTTTTCAGCAGAATAATCAGCATAATACATGCTGCTACTATAAGGGCGATTATTATATATAACAGGATCTCTGTCACAAACGACTCCATTTAAAAAGGTAACCCCAGTATCTTAAGCAGATAGAGTGTATAGGTAGTGGAAACCCATTTGCCATTATACAGATATTACTTTGCCTTAATTATGAACTGCATTATCTTTTCAAAATCTTTTAGCCTGATTGATTTTCTTTATATGTTGGGTCAAGCCGAAGATTGCAATTAGGGCAGTTGCCTCCAACTGCAGGTGTTCCCCATGATGCACACCTCGGACATCTTTTTAGCAGGGCAAAGTTCAATAATAAAAAAATCATGCCCAGGATTAGTATCAGCGACAATATGGTCTCTATTAAGGGGTAGTTATCAAAAATGGAATTAAATACACCAAACATAATGACCAGAGAGATGATATAAAAAGGCAGATGTTTATAAAACCTGGCCATTTTTAAAAGCCTTTTTCTCTCCTCATCAGTTGGAATGCTTCTATCCATAGAGAACTCCATTAATATTTGGGTAATGACACATTTATCAAGGTTTCGATATCTTTTTATCAGTCATTATGGTTCCTTGTGCCGGTTGTGTTAAGCGAAGCAACAGGACAATATTCTAAAACAGTTGATTCGCCAGTTCCAGCCATTTTTATTTTTAAAATGATTAAACAAAAGATACCCTGGATATTTAATGAATATGTAAAAATATTCAAGTAGTTGAACGGTGAAGTGCTGGGATAATAACTGTTCAGGTTTTATTCATCATTCACAGGAGGTATAATGCTGCCTGTAGCCATTTCAGCCTGTTTGTAATCCTTGTCATCCACTATTATCTGCACCTCATAGGGAATGCCCTCACCATCAAGTGCCTCAGCATAAAAACCTGCCTCATCAATAGTCTTTACTATGACAAGGGGCCGGGGGTTTTCTATCATTTCAACTTCAACAGGTTCAGCGCATCTTTCCTGCTGCACTGTCTTCCTGTATGTCTTGATGTCTGTTGCGTCTATCCTTCTCCTGATGGCCTCTGCAGAGGCAAGATGAAAATTGAGCTCATCAAGCTGGTGCATGTTTACAAGCACCCCCATGAGGTCTGCATCGCTCATCATATTAAACCGGATCTCTTTTTTGGCCTCGCTATATTCTGCCTCATCTTCATCATAAGATTCAATATAGTCAGTGCCTGTATCAAGTTTTCTCCTCTTTGCCTCAGCAAGAATCAGTTCATAGGCGCCATCTTCAAAGCTCTCTTTCCCCTCAAGCAGGAGCTGCTCTAGATCTTCATCACTGCTTTTTTTGTAAAGTTCAAAAAGGGTTCTGCGTCTTTCATTATCCATTTTTTTTACCTGATCCTTTTGATAGATTTATTTGATGCCTTAGATCCGTCTGGTTTTTTCTTTTTAGGCCCCGCAGCAGGTGCGGGGCCAGATTTTTATCTTGATTTTTTAGCTGCCGGTTTTTTAGCTGCTGCCTTTTTTACTGCGGCTTTTTTAACTGTAGCTTTTTTAGCTACTACTTTTTTAACTGCGGTTTTCTTAACTGCTGTTTTTTTTGCCATAGCCTTTTTAGCTGCCGGTTTCTTAGCTGCTGCTTTTTTTACTGCGGGCTCACCCTTTTTAAGCTTTTTAATCTGCGCTGCAGTATAATGCTTACGCGGATGTCCGGGATGCAGAGAGACATCTCCTGTTGACATGTCATACTTGGGTGAGAACAGCACGTGCATCCACTGGAATGGCTTATTAACCTTTTTGATATTAATCGGGCCGTGAATCAATCCCTTGGGCATATAAAGGATAGAGGTAGAATTTATTATATGTTTTTCACCCTCTTTTCCAAAACAGACCTCTATCTCGGCGTCAAAATCATAGTAATTTTTCGGATTAGCGCCAAAGATGAAAAAGATCTCATCTCCATCATGGGAATGGGCCGGATGGGGGAATTTAACCGGCTCGGTTATGACAAGAAGCTGCACCTCAACAGGAACCTTAATGCTTTCCCCAATACAACCCTTTTCAGCACAAATGTGCAGGGTAGGTGCATTACCGCCTACTTCCAGAGGTTCCTTGAATATGTATTTTCCATACTTAGATTTTGCCATTGTGACTCCTCCTTTTTTGACCTTCGTTGATTTGGTTTCCGATATTGAACTATCCATTTTTCTTTAAGCCTTAAATAATTAAAAATCAATAAAAAAACATGATACTATTATCAAAAATCAGCAAAAAGCAGATGAAATCAATTACAGTTATCCTAATTCAAATAGCTTTAAAATAGGAACAACCTTTTATCCGGTTTCTTATACAACATATAGATTTATCCTTGACCAGAACCACTAATTATTGTAAAAGAGCCCAAACTCTTCATATTGATACAAAACAAGGGTCATGACATGCCGGAAAAAGACTTGATAATGGGAAGAAGGGCCTTTTTATATAAAAGCGCCCTGTTTTTTGCTGGTAGTCTCCTTGGTTTTAAAGGTCTTTCAACCTCTGTTGCCCGTGCCTGCATTACTAACCCCAAAATAGCGATTATTATAGATGATATAGGCTTCAGTGAGGAGAGATTAAAGGAGTTTCTTGATATCGGGGCATCTCTCACCTTTTCAATACTTCCCAGGCTTCCCATGTCTGCATCTCTTGCAGAAAAGATACATAATTCCGGTTATGAGATAATGCTCCATCAGCCAATGGAGCCCCTTGACCCATCTGTTGATCCGGGGCCAGGTGCATTATATGTTGAAGACCCGCCTGAAAAAATAACCTGTACTATAAAGGAGAATATTGCTGAGACCCCCTATGTAACAGGCATCAACAATCACATGGGGTCAAGGTTTACCGCATGCGGAAATGAGATGAAGGAGGTGCTCACGGTTGTAAGGGATAACGGGCTCTTTTTTGTGGACAGTCTTACCACCAATCGTTCTACAGGTTACCGGACAGCAAAGACAATGAATATCTCCGCTGCAAGACGGAACATCTTTATAGACAATGTCCAGGATGAGGCGCATATAGGCATGCAGCTTGAAAACCTAAAGGGGCTTGCACAACTCTTTGGCCAGGCAACCGGTATCGGCCACCCCTTTCATGAAACCGCCAGGGCATTAAGAAGTTTTTACAATAACATCAGGGTAACGGATATTTCCCTTGTGCCGGTCTCAACCCTTTTGACCTGACCCTCACCCTCTTTCAGGTTATCCAATCTGATAATTTGCCTCTGTCCTTAAATAATAGTATGATCGAGCCCTTAACATCCATCAATCCCGGAGATTAAAATGGCTGACAGCAAGGATGATCTTTATCACCATGAGTTGAAGACCCTTCTCAAATTCAGCACCCTTATCAACTCATCTCTCAAGATAGAGACAGTCCTTGACAATGCCATGAACTGCGCTGAAGAGTTTATAAATGCAGAGGCGAGCACCATCTATGAAAAGGATGAAGAAAAAGGGGATCTTTTTATACGGCTCGCACGTGGCGAAAAGAAAGACCCTATAAAAAATATCCGCGTAAAAATTGGACAGGGCATAGCCGGTCATGTTGTAAAGTCAGGCACACCAATGGTTATAAATGATGTGAAAAAAGAAAAAAGATTCAGTAACAGCCTGGATATTCTGACCGGTTTCAGGACAAGGTCGCTCGTATGTGTCCCTTTATTCATCAGGGGAAAGGCAATGGGCGCTATACAGGTGCTTAACAAAAAGAGCGGTGAGAATTTTAATGAGCAGGACATAGAGATCCTTACCAGCCTCTCACAGCTTATTGCCGTTGCGATAGAAAATGCCCGGCTCTATGAAAGGCTTGAACATGATTATGAACTGACAAGCCAGGACCTGAAGTCTGCACGTGAAAGACTGATCCGCACAGAAAGGGCAGCAGCAATGGGGCAGCTTGTAAACAGTGTTGCACATGAAATAAGAAACCCGGTTATGGTAATCGGAGGCTTTGCCAGGAGACTCAAAACCCGTTTCATGCATGACCCTGATGCATACAACTATACAGAAATCATACTCGGTGAAACAGCGAGGCTTGAGCGGCTGGTAAAGCAGGTGCACAGGCTTGCAGAGGTGCAGGGCGCAGAGCTCAAGAAGGTGAGCATTCTCCCTGTGATTGACCGCATATTAAAGGCATTCAAAACAACAGCAGAAAAACAGGGCGTTATCATCAGGATATCAGTTGATAAGGCCATTCCGGATATTGACCTTGATGAATCACAGATATATACCGCCCTTACCAACATATTTGAAAATGCACTTGACTCTATGATGAATGGCGGTGAGTTGAGTCTTTTAGTACAGAGAATTGAGAACCATGTAATTATTGAGGTGACAGATACCGGCACAGGTATAGAGGATGAGGAGATAGCAACCCTGTATGACCCCTTTGTTACCTCAAAAAAAACAGGCGCCGGCCTCGGGCTTACAATGGTTCAACAGATCATTATGAACCACTGCGGAGAGATAAAGGTTTCAAGCAGAAAAAATGAAGGGACAGATATAGAGATCAGGTTGCCTTTTAATTAAAAAATGCGGAGATAAAAATGAACAGACTTATCCATGAAAAGAGCCCTTATCTTTTACAGCATGCCCATAACCCGGTTGACTGGTACCCATGGTGCGATGATGCGTTTAACAAGGCTAGGGAACTGGACAGGCCGATATTCCTTTCCATAGGTTATTCCACATGCCACTGGTGCCACGTTATGGAGAGGGAATCCTTTGAGGACTACGAGGTGGCAAAGCTCCTGAATGACAATTGTATCTCTATCAAGGTAGACAGGGAGGAGCGGCCTGATCTTGATAATATCTATATGGCTGCGTGCCAGATGCTGACAGGGAGCGGCGGCTGGCCATTAACTATAATCATGACCCCGGATAAAATCCCTTTTTATACAGGCACCTATTTCCCCAAAAACACACAGCCAGGCAGAATAGGGATGGTGGAGCTTATTCCCAGGCTTATGGAGTTGTGGCATAACAGGAGGGGCGAGGTGATGGAATCCGCCTCAAGGATACAGGCAGCACTTAATAATATGGACACCCTTATGCCTGGCGAGGTCATGGATGCATCTGTAACAGACAGGGCCTATAAAGAGCTGTTTAACAGGTTTGATGCGGCATCAGGCGGGTTCAGCATGATGCCCAAATTCCCCAGCCCCCATAATATCCTTTTTCTGCTCAGATACCACATTCGCACAGGTAATGAAAAGGCGCTTCAGATGGCGGAAAAGACCCTACTTCATATGAGGCTTGGTGGGATCTATGACCATGTCGGTTTCGGGTTCCACAGGTACTCAACAGACAGCAAATGGTTGCTCCCTCACTTTGAAAAGATGCTCTATGACCAGGCCATGATTGCAATTGCATATCTGGAGGCATTTCAGGCTACAGGGGAAAAGGTATATGCTTCAACAGCAACTGAAATATTTCGATTTGTAATGAGAGACCTCTTATCCCCTGAAGGGGGGTTCTATTCTGCCATTGATGCGGACAGCGAAGGGGAAGAGGGTAAATTCTATGCCTGGAAAGAGGATGAGTTAAAGGTTATACTTGGTGAGGATGCCGAACTTATAACAGATATATTTAATGTAAAGAAAAAAGGGAATTTCTCAGAGGAATCCACCGGAGAGATAACAGGTTCAAATATCCTTTACCTTGCAAAACCGGTTGAAGAGATCGCCCTTGAGAAAGACATGCCAGTTAACATGCTTCAGGGTAAGGTTACAAAGGCAGTAAACATCCTTTTTATAAAACGTGAAAAGAGGGTCCACCCGCACATGGATGATAAAATCCTCACAGACTGGAATGGCCTGATGATCGCTGCCCTTGCCCTTGGCGCAAAGACGCTTGAAAACAGGGAATACGCCTCCTGCGCAATAAAGGCAGCAGATTTTATCATTGAACAGATGAGAGATAATGATGGGGGGCTCCTTCACAGATACAGGGAGCACGAGGCAAAGATAAATGGCAATGCAGATGACTATGCCTTTTTTATATGGGGCCTTATTAATCTATATGAGGCGACCTCTGGGGCAAGGTTTCTGGAGCTTGCGCTGGAATTAAATGATTATTTCCTGGCCCATTTTTATGACAGGGAAAGGGGCGGCCTCTTTTTTACACCTGATAACGGGGAACAGCTTCCATTAAGGAAAAGGGAGATCTATGACGGGGCTATCCCATCTTCAAATTCCGCTGCCATGTTAAACCTTTTAAGGCTTGGGCGGATCACCAGGAGAACTGATCTTGAAAAGTATGGGATTGATACTGCCACGGCCTTTTCAAACGAAGTTAAGAAGATGCCCTCTGCCCATACCTTTCTCATGTGCGGGATAGAGTATTTATTAAAAAAAGGATTATAAATGCAGGACATAGAAATTAAAAAATCCGATGTCAGAGAGAGGATTGTCAGGGATTGGACCAGTGGCAACATATTTAAGAATCTCCTGCTCCTCTCCTGGCCTATGATAATAAGCAATATTATGATGATGGTAGGGCCCACCATTGATATGATATGGGTGGGCAGGCTGGGCCCTGACGCCATTGCAGCAGTTGGTGTTTCCGGTATGATCGTAATGTTTGTCATGACCGCCATGATGGGCGTTGCCATTGGTGCAAGGGCGCTTATTGCGAGGTTCATAGGAATGAAACAGCCTGATGACGCAGTAAGGGTTGCAAGACAGGCCTTTTTAATCGCAATGGCTCTTTCTGTCATTATCGCCGCTATTGGGATAATATTTTCAGATGCCATACTCAGTTTAATGGGGGTTGAAGCAGAGGTACTCAGGCTGGGGAGCGCCTATCTAAAGGTAAATTTCTGCGGTGCGGTTATTATGAGTTCCGGTATGGTTTGCGAGAGCATAATGCAGTCATCAGGTGATACGATCAGGCCCATGATAATTGGCATATTAAGCAAGGTGTTCCATGTTGCCCTAAGCCCCCTGTTTATTTTCGGATGGCTTTTTATGCCGGGGATGGGGGTAGTGGGTGCAGCCCTTGCAAATGTGTGCTCCCTTCTTATCGGGCTTATCTCAAGCCTGTTTGTCCTTTTTACAGGGAAGACGCAACTTAAGCTGCACCTTAAGGGCATGCGAATAGATTTCGCCCTCATGTGGAGGATACTCAAGATAGGTATCCCTGGTATTGTCATGATGGCACAGAAAAATTTAAGCAACCTGATTGTAATGAAATTAATAGTCCAATACGGGACACTCGCCGTTGCTGCCCATACTGTGCTCCAGAGAGTCGAGATGGTATTCTTTATGGCAGGGGTTGGTATGGGCTCTGCCGCAGGCGTTCTTGCCGGCCAGAATCTGGGGGCAGGTGAACCTGAAAGGGCAGGAAAGAGCGGTATTTATGCCATTGGGATCGCGGAGTCATTTGTAATAATAGCCTGTGCCCTTGCCTTTATTTTTCCGGAGGCGGTTATCTCCATATTCACAAAGGACCGGGAACTCATCAGGGTAACAACCCTGTTTTTGAGGATCGGCATAGTTGGGTATCTCATGTGCGGTCTCGAACCGGTGTTTCTGAACTTTTTTACAGGGGTCGGTGACACAACCATCCCCATGACCTTTGAGGTGACCACAACATGGTTGGTGCTTTTACCAATGGCATTAATCTTTCCTAAACTGTGGGGGCTTGAGGTGCTGGGGGTAAGATGGGCAATGGCCTTAAGCTTTGTCATGCTCACCTGCGGGTATGTTATTTACTTCCTTACAGGCAGATGGAAGAGAAAAGAGGTGTAGGAATTGCAGACCGCTGATAAATTGATAGAGACAATTGGTTAATATGCTATATATCAGAAAATCATATTTGATAGGACTGAGGATAAACCTTTAACAGTAGCTTTTTAAAGGCAGGCAGGCCCTTTAAAATTATAAAAAATGAAATCTAAGATAGATGAATTATTGGCTGCAGGTGAGGGGTATCACCTTGAATTCAAAGAGGCCCTTGATAAGACCTTTCTGGAAGAGGTCTGCGCCTTTGCCAATTCTGGCGGAGGTAAAATTCTAATTGGTGTCAGGGATGATGGAATCATAAAAGGCTGTGTCACAGATAATAGAAACCGCTCCTCTCTTCAGGATATACTGCGCGAATTACAACCGGAAGATTTTGGAAGAAAGAGTGTTGCCAGAAACCCTCTTATCTCATCACTCCTGCAAAGGATAAATTTTATTGAAAAGGTCGGTACAGGTATCAACCGCATTCGTGATGCAGTAAGAATAAACGGCAAATCAACTGTGGATTTTTCCTATAACGACTTTTTTACCGTAACCTATTATCGAGGCATTAAACCGCAGGATAAAAAATTAAAAACTCCGGAGAAAAGTTCCCAGAAAAGTTCCCAGAAAATTATCGAACACATGGAAGCTGCACCTGAAATCACTATCCAAGAATTAGCGGAAAGGCTTGGTATCAGTGATCGCGCTGTCAAGAAGCAGATAAAACTCCTGAAGGCAAACGGATTGATTTCCCGAATAGGGCCAGATAAAGGTGGGTATTGGGTAGTTGAGAAGACTGATAAAATACCTGAACCTTGATTTGGGGTAAAATTGTCGATAAGTATTAGTGGGGTATTAATAATTTTTTCCTCATAACAGGGTACTATTATGAAAAAACAGATTGAACTTGCTATAAACCCTGAAAATATTACAGACAGGGAACATCATAAAAGAGTTGCCGCTCAGCAGTTGGGAGTGGATGCGGATGAGATATCTGCCCTTATCCCTGTCCGCCGTTCGATTGATTCAAGAAAAACCCCGGTTTTTAGAACCCTCTTTGATGTTTATATAAACGAGTCCCCGCTTTTTGCTGAAGAGAAAATAAAATACCAGCCGGTAAAGGGTGATAAAAGGGTTATTGTTGTTGGATTTGGCCCTGGAGGCATGTTTGCCGCATTAAGGCTGATAGAGGCGGGCATCAGGCCTGTTGTGCTTGAGCGGGGTAAGGATGTAACAGCCCGCAGGTTTGATATAAGCGCCATACAGAAAAAGCATATCGTTAATCCTGATTCAAACTTCTGCTTTGGTGAGGGGGGCGCAGGGGCATACAGTGACGGCAAGCTATATACCCGTTCCACCAAGAGGGGCGATGTAAAAAGGATATTAAAGATACTTGTACAGCATGGGGCAGACCCTGATATCATGGTTGACACACACCCGCACATAGGCTCAAACAGGCTGCCAGGTATCGTATCAGGAATTCGGGAGACGATTCTATCCTGCGATGGTGAGATCAATTTTAAAAGCCGTGTAACAGACCTGATCATCAAAGACAAATCGGTAAAAGGGGTGATTGTAAACGACTCAATGGAATTTACAGGTGACAGTGTGATACTTGCCACAGGCCATTCCGCGGTTGATATCTATTACATGCTTAAAAACCATGATATCCGGCTTGAGGCAAAGCCCTTTGCCATGGGGGTAAGGATAGAACACCCGCAGGCGCTGATCAATGAGATACAGTATCATTCAAAAGATTACCGCAAGAACCTGCCCGCAGCCACCTATTCCCTTGCATGCCAGACAGACGAAAGGGGGGTCTTTTCATTCTGCATGTGCCCTGGCGGTATAATCGTTCCTGCTGCCACAGCACCTGATGAGCAGGTGGTAAACGGCATGTCAGTATCAAGGCGCGACTCACCTTATGCAAACAGCGGGTTTGTTGTTACTGTTGATGAAAAAGACTGGGCCATACACCAGAATGAAGTTGAGTTTGCGGGCCTGAAATTACGCATGGAACTGGAAAGGCAGGCGTTCATGCTGGGGGGTAACTCACAGACTGCACCCGCACAGAGGGCTGATGATTTTATAAAGGGGAGGCAGAGTTCAACATTAAACGCCTCTTCATACATACCCGGTATTGTCTCTGTACCCATGCATGAAAGACTGCCCCTGTTCATGGTTAAAGGGCTGCGTGAGGCGCTGATCCAATTTGATAAAAGGATGCATGGGTTTTCTTCAAATGATGCACAGCTCATTGGTGTTGAGACCCGGACAAGCACCCCTGTAAGGATTCCAAGGGATAAGATTACATACATGCACCCTGGTATCAAAGGTTTTTTCCCATGCGGCGAGGGGGCGGGTTATGCAGGGGGGATAGTTTCTGCTGCAATAGATGGTGAAAACTGTGCGGAAGCAGCAATGAAGTATGTTTTGAATAATTGAGATATTGAAGGATATCAGTTCAATATAAACTTTTAGGAATATTATGCTAAGCCCTATGGTAATGCAGCACTTAAAGACGCATCCCAGTCTCAGGATCAAAAAGGTGTACCCGATCCATGTCAAAACAGAGGGTTATCTTCTCTCCTTCTCCTGCTGTTGTCCTCAGGTCAAGCTTTGCCTTTATATGCTGGCTTCCAATGGTTGCATCTATCTCCCTTTCAAAACCCAGGGGTTCAACAATATCTACCAGGGCATTTTCTATCCTTGAAAGGGATGCACCATGTTCCGTGTTCTTTTCATCAATAAAAAAATCAGGTCTTATTCCCAGTTTTACCCTTCTTCCTGACGCAGGGACAGGTATCTTTTCAACCCTGTTATTTAAAGCTATCTTCTGCCCTTCCACCTCTATAAACCCCAGATAAAGCATGGCATCAATGATATTCATTGCAGGTGCGCCTATAAAGGTAGCCACAAAGATGTTAACGGGGTTCAGGTATATCTCCATTGGGGTGCCCACCTGTTCTATGCGGCCATCCTTCATAACCACTATCCTGTCACCAAGTGTCATGGCCTCAACCTGGTCGTGTGTTACATATATACTCGTGGTCTTATATTCCCTGTGGATTCTTCTAATCTCAACCCTCATCCTGCTTCTTAACTTTGCATCCAGGTTACTCAATGGCTCATCAAACAGAAACAGGTTTGCATCCCTTACAATAACCCTTCCCATTGCAACGCGCTGTCTCTGTCCGCCTGAAAGCTGTGATGGCCTCCTGTCCAGCAGGTCTTCAAGTTCAAGCATCTTTGCAGCCTTTTTAAGCCGCCCTTCGATAATATCTTTAGCCACCTTTGCCCTTTTAAGCCCGAAAATAATATTCTCCCTCACACTCTTATGGGGATAAAGGGCGTAATTCTGGAAGACCATTGCAATATTCCTGTGGTGCGGCTCCACCATATTCACCACCCTCTCATCAATAAGCACCTCTCCCTGTGTAACCTCTTCAAGCCCGGCAATAAGCCTTAAGATAGTGCTCTTTCCGCATCCTGATGGCCCCACCATAACAACAAACTCGCCCTCACCTATCTCAAGGTTGATGTTGTGCAGAACCTCAGTCTCATCAAATTTCTTATATATCCCATTGAGCGTTACAGTGGACATGGTATCCCTTTCATTAAGTGGCGCAAGGCGCAAGGTGCATGGCTCAAGGTTTTAAGGAATGTTTTTCCCTGAGCCCTGTGCCTTGCGCCATTCTTTCATCACTCCTTCACCCCACCCTCCACAAGGTTTCCGGTGAGATGTCTCATCGCAAACATAAAACATATTACCACAGGCAAAAGCGTAAGTATGGAGGCGGACATTATCCTGTCCCATATGGCGTTCCTGGATACAAAAAGTGACTGAAGCCCAAGGGGCAGGGTGTGAAAATCAGGGAACTGCCTTAAAAAAACCGAGGCAAACAGGAATTCATTCCAGGCAATGATAAAACAGTAGATGAAGACTGTTACCATCATAGGCACGGACAGGGGCAGTATAATGCGGTATATGGACTCTAACCTTGAACAGCCATCCATGGCTGCCGCCTCTTCAATGGAATAGGGTATTGTCCTGAAATAATTTCCCAGCATGTAAAGAGAGACAGGAAGGGTCTGGATAATATATATCAGTAAAAGGCTCAGCACAGAGCCCCACACTGTAGAGGCAAGACCAGTTTTTACACCCATCTGATAAAGGGGGACGAGGAGAAGAACCCCTCCGACCATGTAAACAAAAAGAACCCCCCTTTGCATAATTTTCTGCCCTCTGTATCTCAAGCGGCTGAAGGAATATGCACCGAACATTGCCAGCACCAAAGAAACAGCAGCAGCACCGGCTGATAGAAGAAAGGAATTGATAAAGTACCTTGCAAAGGGAAAGATGTCAGCGGTAGAGCTGTACCTTTCAAGTATCTTTTGTTTCTGCTCTTCCTTAAGCAGGGGGTTATCCAGAAGCCGTTTTATGCTTTCAGGTATCTCAACCTCCTTTGTGGCAGAAAAACCGAGCAGCTCCCTGTAGGCATCCATATTTATCTTCCGGGGTATTAAAGATGGATTTCCCCAGTCAAACTGGTATTTGAGGGATGTAGATAGTATCTGGATAAAGGGGAAGAGGCAAAAGAGAAGCAGCAGGACGACTGCCCCAGCCAGCATTATATTCTGAATAAATGATCGCCTTTTGTGCATATTAGATCACCACTTCAAGACCTTTTTTACATAAAAGATTATAAGTGCAGCCAGGACAACAAACTGGACCACAGATATCGCTGCCGCATATCCCTGATCAATTATCCCGGTAAAGGCAGTATAATATGTAAAAACCGGCAAGGTCCATACATTGGGGGCAAGCAGAAACACCTCTTCAAACTTGTTCAGGTTCCATATGAGCCTGAGTATAATGAGCGTGCCCATAACAAAGTATAGCTCAGGCAGTGTTACATGAAAAAACCGTGCAACCGGGCCGCATCCATCCATTGCAGCCGCCTCATACTGATCTTTATTGATCGATTGAAGCCTTGAGATGATCAAAAGATATGAAATGGGGAAATTCTTCCAGATACTGAAAATGATTACAATACCAAGAGCGCTGCGAGGTTCCCCGATAAGATTATACCTGCTCCCGGCAATACCAAGGGTTTCTACCATCAGGTGATTATATATGCCGTTGACCGGATCAAAGAAAAACTGCCACCCGAAAACAACTGAGATGACCGGGGCAAAGTAAGGAAGGAGAATTACACCCCTTACAATGTTTCTGAAGGGAAATTTTATACTCATAACAAGGGCTACCAAAAGTCCGAGTATTGTAGTGCCGATTACTGATCCTGCGAGATAGATGACGGTTGTAACAAGTGAACTGAAAAAACCTGACTCCCTTAAGAGCCTTTCATAGTTGGCCAACCCCACAAATATATTTTCACCGGCCAGCCTGACGTCAAAAAAACTTAGATAAATGTTATAGAGGATAGGGTATATGATAAGAATTCCTATCACGCCTATGCAGGGTGCAATCAGCTTTAAGCCGAGCCTGGATTCTTTCTGGGAGAGGGATAGTTGCAAAGGATAAATCCTTATTAAGGTGCAGGGCAAAGGGCGCATGGAACAAGGGGAGGTAAAAAAATATTTTTTTGATTTTCCCTGCGCCCTGAGCCTTGCGCCTTGAGCTAATTAATATGTGGTCAAATTTTGTTTATATATTTAACCTGCTTACTGAACAAAACCTAATCTTTGATTACTTTTTCCATCTCCCCCTCCCCCAATTTTAACGCCTCTTCAGGAGACTTGCCCTCTATTGTTACCGAATATATCATCTGAGGTATAATCATCTTTGAATAAATCCTGCCGGCCATTGGAAATGGACGGCCATCAATATTTGTAAAGCTTTCTATATTCTCAAGGCCCGCTATAATCTCCTCCATTTTTTTTCTTCCATATTTTCTGAAGAGACCCTTCGGATCATTTAAATACTCGGGCATTGAGGCTATCTCTTTAATAACCGGGATCATACCTCCGGGCGCCATGTGTAGAAAGGTTATATAGGAAAAGGGCTCATACATGAATTCAACAAGCCTTTTCGTCGCCTCATCTCCCTCCTTTGATCTGGTTTTCATAAGGCAGAGGCCAACTATAGCTCCATATCCCGCGGGCCTTTTTCCCTTTATTATGGTTACAACTCCGGTGTTGTTTACCAGTTCAGGGTCAAAGGCATTTCCCTTGAGGTCTGAAAAAAAATCACCTGAAAGAGAGCCTCGCGCCTCCTCGGCAAGGGCAAGGTCATCCATAATATAGGTAGAGTAAAAAAACATCGCCATTTTTCCCTGGATATAATAATCCCTCGCCCTCCATGACTGCGGACCGGGCGGATTATACCCTGAAAGCTGCCTGTAAAAATTCAGGGTTTCAAGGGTTTCAGGAGAATTGAATACCAGTTCGCCATTCTCATTGAACTGCCTTACACCGTTAGACAATGCAAGATGTGTAAAGCACTGTTCTGTGTATACCTCAGGTTTTGTGCCTGTAAGAATCCCATACTGGTTGTTTTCGGGTTTATGGAGCGTCCTTGCGGCCCTTAAGATATTATCCCATGTATCAGGAGGGCTTAGCCCCTCTTTTTCAAACCAGTCTCTCCTGTACCATATGCCCTGAACCCATCCGTGAAAGGGCAGGCCGTAATACATGCCCTTTTCAGGGGAGGAAAGCATTTTAAGCGCACCTTTGTAGAAACGTTTCTCACCAATCTGTTTTAATATTTCAGAACTGAGATGCACATCAAGTATACCCTCTTCACCAAAGGCGATAATCAGTTCACTTCCTGCCTCAATAATATGGGGAAGGGTTCCTGCTGCGGCAGCCGCAGCTATCTGAGAAGGCAGATCATTTTCATCAACAGGGATGAGATTTACAGTTATGCCAGGGTTTAATGCCTGGAATGTATCCATCAGAAGCTGAATAGTCCTGACTCGGTCAGACTGTGTCTCGGTTGTCCAGAATTCAATTGCAGCGGCTTTA
>JAAZBV010000127.1 GCA_012513605.1 Desulfatiglans sp.
CTTTACCTTTTCATGCTCGGTGTAACCTTCGAGCTGTATAATCTCCATCCTATCCCTCAAAGGCGCAGGTATGGTATCGAGCTGGTTAGCCGTAGTGATAAAGATAACATCACTCAGGTCAAAATCCACATCCAGATAATGATCCCTGAATGCATGGTTCTGCGCAGGGTCAAGTACCTCTAAGAGCGCGCTGCTTGGATCACCCCTCCAGTCAGAACCTATCTTGTCTATCTCATCAAGCATAAAGATGGGGTTTCTTGTTCCTGCCCTTTTAATGGCCTGTATGATCCTGCCTGGCATTGCGCCTATGTATGTCCTGCGATGGCCTCGTATCTCAGCCTCGTCCCTCATCCCGCCAAGGCTCATCCTTGTGAACTTACGGCCTAAGGCCCTTGCAATGCTCTTGCCCAGGCTTGTCTTGCCCACACCAGGGGGGCCTGCAAAACATAAGATTGCGCCCTGTGCCTCTCCCTCCTTGCCATCTGAAGCGGGATCAGCCTCAATACCCCTTTCATATACAAGTTTACGTACTGCCAGATATTCTATAAGCCTGTCCTTTACATCCTGAAGGTCATAATGATCCTCATTAAGGATCGCCCTTGCGTTTTCAATATCAAGCTGGTCTTCAGAAAATTTATTCCATGGAAGGTCAACTATCCAGTCAAGATATGTCTTGATAACCGGGTGCTCCGCAGAATGGGGAGACATGCCAGCCAGCCGTTTCAGTTCACGCCTTGCCTCCTTTTCCGCCTCTTCAGGCAGGTTTGCCTCCTTGAATTTTCGTTCATATTCCTCGACATCTGTGCCTGACTGGTTTTCATCAGACTCGCCCAGCTCCTTCTGTATGGCCTTCATCTGCTGCCTTAAAAAATATTCCTTGTGGGCCTTATCCAGTGTCTCCTTTGCCTCATTCTTGATCTTGTTATCAAGCATCAGGATCTCTTTCTGATGGGTCAAATGGGCAATAAGCATTTTGATCTTTTCCTTAAGATCATCAGACTCTAAAAGGGCCTGTGCCTCATCAATACCAAGACCATGATTTGCAGCGGTCATATAGGTAAGGTACCTGGGGTCTTCTATCTGGTCAATAAAGCTTGCCGCATTTTCAGGAAAGCTTGGCGACATCCTGACTACTTCCTTTGCTAAATCTCTCAGGCTGTGCACCATTGCCTCAAACTCAACCCCCTCTTCATAATGATCCGGGGCTTCAACTATTTTGGCAGTCAGGTAAGGGTATGAACTTGACCAGCTCTCCACCCTGAACCTCTCCAGACCCTGAACAATTATATTGATTGAGTTATCCGGAGACTGAAAGACCCTGGTGATCGTAGCTATGGTGCCAACATCATAAAGCTGTCCGGGATTAGGCTCTTCGATATCAGGCATTTTTGATGTGATAAGCCCTATAAGCCTGTTACCCTTAATAGCGTCCTTTATAAGGCGCTCTGACCTGGGCACACCTATAGGAAGATGTATTATTGTATGGGGAAAAACGATCATATTTCTTAATGGAAGAATCGGGAGCTCTTCCGGTAAATCATTTAACAGCTCAGATCTTTCATCTATATTTATCGTGTTAGAATCACTCATTATTTTACCCTCCCATCTATCGTGAACCTGCTCAGCTTCAAAGGATCCAACTAAACAGGAATATATTAAACTGCAAACTACATGAATTACCAAAAAACTATGGTCTATAACTAAGCATCAGTGAAATGAATGTCAAGGCAGGGCAGCTCCGGAACAGGGTTATCTCGTGAGCAGTCTTCAACCCTTGAAAGGCCATGTAGAATAAAAGCCTCTGAAATCAGGATGGATTTTAAAGCCTGGGTATGCTACTTAACTGCCTGCAAAAAAGGGGATGCAAAATCATCTACCTCTTTTTGAAGGTTATATATCTCTGTCCATATCATTGACAGGTCATTGTCCTTCCTCTTAAGATCAGCATCACCATAGCAGGGTGTCAGCTCAACTCTCCTGAGTTTATCCTTGAGCATACTGATTTCCCGCCTGACATTTCTTTTCACTTCTCCCCTTCTTAATCGAAACATTCTCTTTACTCCTTTAATGAATATTGCCTGATATAATTTAATATCGGCATTGCAGCCTATTACATTCAATTTTCATGCCATTTTCTATCTTTTTTATCCATTTGTAAAATTTATTTTTTATACTGAATCCAGGTAGTTACAACATAATTCTTAAACCGGAATAAATTTGCTTATATTTACAGGGGGTTATAATTATTAAAAGTATATAAAAAAAAGCACCTCCGGGCACTTTTCCACACATAAAAACAGCTTATACTGCTCAAGGTGTTTTTAATAATAACCGTATTTCAATACAGAACAGGCAAAAAATCGTTCAACTCTTACATCCATATGCCCACAACAGTGACACATGCATCCATCTGTGAGGCACTGGATAAAAGAAGGTAACCCTTTTGGAGTATAAAAATTGCTATTGACATGTGCAAAGGATTCCTTAATATATTCTGCAATTACATAATACTCAGGGGAATATTAATGCTGCCAGGCACTGTTAAAAATATAAGTATCTTTTTGTCATTTAGAAAAGCCCGAATCAGGTACGTTATTCTTTGCCTTCTAATGCTTAATTCCTCTTTGTTCTCTTCTGCATTAAGCGGATATTTTCTGTGTACAGATTCTGACGGGCATGTTGAAACTAAATTCAAAGGGGCGGATCATTGCTGTGAATCTCCGTTGATTGCCCCCTATAATATTTTCACACTGAACACCCATGATGATTCTGACTTAAAGTGCTGTACAGACAGGCCGACAGCAGGAGATACTGGTGATGGATACCTGCTGAATGCCAGCAGTCGAATAGCATACAACTCCCAGGTTGTTCTGACTGATTTTATATGTGCCGATCCTTTGCATGCTCAATACAAATCATATAAATCTTTTTTAGAGCCATCTCCTCATCATAATATTCCATTATTGTCCTTCAGCAAGACTATCTCCCTTCTTATTTAAAATCACATTTATACTAACCTTGCAGGGAAGAGTAATATCTTTACCTGATCCATGTTTATTTTAATAATTCACCCAAACATGCTTTACCAGCGTTGGTGAATGCCTACATTTTAAGGGGTCAAGTTATGTCAGATAAAAAGATAAGGATAGTTATATTTACAGGGTTAATCATTCTTCTTTTAACAGGTTTTTCATGCGCATCCACGAAAGTAAACCTGTTAAATAACAAATCCGTAAAACTTGAAAAGGTCTCTGATCAAGGTGTGAGGATAATGAAGGTATTTGTGCATAAAGAAAATGATGAGATGCAAATATCCGGGATTGTAAAAAATACGAGTTTTGTTCCTGTAACATCAGGACATGTCGACATAGCTGTAATTAGCCCTGAAGGGGTCATACTTCAGAAAATAAGCGCCAATTATCTCCCCGGAACCTTATCAAACAGGAAGAGACATCACCAAGGTTCCAGGTTTTCTGCTGATTTGCAATCTGTTCCTCCAGCGGGAAGTACAGTAAGGATTGCCTTTCACAAAACCCCGTTTATTACAGGCAGGACATTTATATGTGATGAAAACAGGGCAATATAAAAATAGGCTTTCCATCTCTTTTTTAGGAATGATAACAGGAGAAAAATATGAATCTTAAAATATTCCGGGTCTCTGTCGCTATCTTGCTGTTGACTGCGGGATTAGCCTGCCCCCATGTATCAATGGCGCAGGATATTGATCCCAGTGTTATAGGAAATAGAGGAGAGTTTACTCGGCCAGGTGTTACGGAGTTAACCGATGTGATCACGGTTCAACTTACCATGTCCGAAGCCATTGGATTGGCCCTCGCTAAAAACCCCTTGCTCTCTGCTTTTTTTAAAGAGATAGGGGCAAGAGAGGGCGCCCTGCAACAGACCGGTCTCTTTCCGAACCCTGAGCTGGTATTTGAATTGGAGAATTTTGGGGGAAGTGATGTTTTCCGGGAGTTTGACGGTGTTGAAACCACTGTTTCTGTTTCGCAACTGGTTGAACTGGGGGGCAAGCGGAAAAACCGGCAACTGCTCTCCAGCATTGATAAAACTCTGGCTGAATGGGATTACCAGAGTAAAAAGCTTGATGTTCTCTCAGCCACGGCAAAGGCATTTATGGAGGTGCTGATTGCCCAGAAGCATGTTATCCTGAATAATGAACTGCTTAAGCTCGCTCAGCATACAGCTGATGTGGTCAGCGAAAAAGTTGACGCAGGTAAAGTCTCTCCTGTTGAAAAATCACGCGCAAATATTGAGCTTGCAGTCGTACGGACTGAGGCTGAAAAAACAGTGCGGGATCTGGAGTCAAAAAGGCGGCGTCTGGCCGGATACTGGGGTTCTGAAAGGGCTGGATTTTTAAGGGTAGAGGGCCAATTGGATAACATTACTGAACTGCCGCCCGAATCTTCGTTCAGGGCTGTTCTTGACAACAACCCTGATCTAGCGCGGTGGAGCGCTGAAATAAAACGAAGCGAGGCATCTCTTTCTCTCGCCTATTCTGAAGCGGTACCCGATTTTTCATTGAGTTTTGGAGTGCGTAATTTCCAGGAGACTGACAGCAATGCCTTTCTTGTGGGTATCTCTATACCGATCCCGTTGTTCAACCGTAATCAGGGCGGAATCATAGAGGCTCAGGCGCTTGCTGAAAAGGCCCGTCTGGAGCAGCAGGCAACCAGGATCACTCTTATGACCGATCTTTCTGATGCGTGGCAAAGCCTTTCAGCGGCATATACTGAGGTTATCTCTCTTCGTGATGAAATTCTCCCAAATGCACTCAGAACCTTTGAATCCACGGAACTCGGATATCGCGAAGGTAAATTTGATCTCCTGCAGATGCTAGATGCGCAACGAACACTCTTCACTGTTAAGCGCCAGCACCTCCTCGCCCTTGGCAATTATCTTTCAGCTAATATCGATATAGAGCGAATTACTGGAATCAGGATGCATGATTTTGCCAGTAAAAACATAAAGGGATCTGAATGAAAGGAGTCAGAAAAATGATTAAAAAATATGTGATGATAACAATTGTCATCCTTTGTGTAGTTGCTGTTGGAACTTTTATATACCTGAGCTCACACACAGATCATAATAATAGTGAGATAGAACATCTGAAAGGGCATGGCGATAAGCACAGCCATTATACGCCAATGCCCACGGAAGATCATGGAGATCATGACATTCACAGACATGATGATCAGGGGGATAGCGAACTGATGCATGTCAGGATTACCAGGGCACAGTCTGATCAATTCTGCATAAAAATTGCCGAAGCTGCTCAGGGGTTTTTAAATCGTACCATTCGAGTGCCGGGTGAGTTAAAGCTTAATGAAGATCGGGTGGCACATATATCAACTCAGTTTTCCGGGATTGTACGCCGTAACATGGCACAGATTGGAGGCCTTGTAGCAGCGGGGCAGGTTCTGGCAGTGCTTGATAGCCGGGAGCTGGCTGAGGCCAGGGCCGCTTATCTTGCCGCCGTGGAACGGAAAAAGCTGGCAAACGATATTTTTAAAAGGGAGGAGCGCCTGTGGGAAAAGCAGATAACAAGTGAAATTGAATATCTCTCGGCCCGGCTGACGCTTGCAGAAAGAGATATAGATGAGAGTTCGGCCCGCCACCAGCTTCTTGCCCTGGGGGTTCAAAATAATGTAACGGAACCTGCCTCTTCATCACTCTCTCATTATGAACTCAGGTCGCCTATTTCCGGGTGGGTTCTTGAAAATAATTTTGCCTTTGGAGAATCTTTTCAAGGCGGCGCGGTTCTTTTTAAAATAGCCGATCTTTCCACCGTATGGATTGACCTATCGGTCAGCAGTGAAAATTTAGGGGAACTGCGAAAAGGATTACCGATCGAAATTGAAATATCCACAGAGAAAAAGATAGATGCGGAAATTACTTATGTGGCGCCGGTTATTGAAAAGGAATCCAGAACAGCGATTGTACGTGCGATAATAAAAAATGAAGAGGACTCGCTGCGTCCTGGCCTCTTTGTGAATGCGGATATAAGGCTTCCATCCTGGAACATAACGCTCCTGCTTCCCAAAGAGAGCGTGCAGATTGTTCACGATCATCCCTGCGTGTTTGTATGGAAAGATGGTCAATTTGAACTGCGGGAAGTTGTGCCCGGGGTTTCAGACAGGAGGCACACCGAGATATTACAAGGGCTTAAAGCCGGCGAACTGGTAGCTGTCGAGAATGCTTTTCACCTCAAGGCTGAGTATATCAAAACGGCTGCGGGGGACAATGGTTCTCACCATGGACATTCTCATTGATGACAGGAGGCGATCATATGATCACAAAAATAATATCAGTGAGTTTGCGGCACAGGCTGTTAACAGCCGCCGTTGCACTGGCTATTGTAAGCACAGGGTGGTATTCCTTTAGCAAACTTTCAATTGACGCCTTCCCGGACATAAGCCCCAACCTGGTGCAGGTTTTCGCCGAAGTGGACGGGATGGCCCCAGAAGAAGTTGAGCAGCTTGTTACCCGTCCAACCGAAACAGCAATGCGCAGTATTCCCGGAGTAGAAAAGATCCGTTCAATCTCATCTCTGGGGCTTTCAACCGTTAATATATATTTCAGTGATAGCACAGACATCTACCTTGCGCGACAGCTCGTGGCTGAGCGGTTGAAAACAGCAGAGGAAAATATCCCTGAAGGGGCCGGACTGCAACATGGTCTGGAAATAGGCCCCTTAACAAGCGGTACCGGAAAGATACTTGCTTACTATATGGATGCAGGTGACCGGGATATTGTAGAAACCCGCACGCTTCACGAATGGATCGTCAAACCCGGTATAGAAACCGTTTCCGGTGTCGCCAAAGTTATAAGTCAGGGAGGATACCTTAAGCAATACGAGGTGGAGCTCTCACCTGAAAAACTTCTTGCCTATGGGCTAAGCCCCCTTGATGTGAGCCAGGCAATCAAAGATAATAATGTAAATATCGGCGCAGGTATTATCACCCGCGGGAGTGAAGAGATAGTTGTCCGCACAATTGGACGGGTTAATACCGCTGAAGAGATAGGTAATATCGCTATCAAAAGCGCCGATGGAAAGCCGGTGCTGATCCGTGATGCAGGAGAGGTAAAAAGCGGTAAGGCATTCCGTAGGGGAGTGGCTATCCTGGACGGAAAGAGTGAGGTTGTTGCGGGCGGAGTTTATAAGGCACACCGCGCCAACTCATTTTCAGTTATTTCCGATCTTCGTAAACGCATTGATGAACTCAACGACACTCTTCCCGAAGGTATTCGCATTGTACCATACTATGATCAAGCCGATCTGATTACCGGAAGTATCAACACGGTAAAAAACGCCCTGATTATAGGGCTGGTACTGGTCTCCATAATAGCATTCCTTTTCCTAAGTAATCTCCGTAATGCCCTGATCATAGTATGTTCCATGCTGTTTTCGCTTCTGTTTGGTGTCACTCTGCTTAAGAAGGCAGGGATGTCAGGAGACCTGATTTCACTGGGAGGTATGGCGATTGCCCTGGGTATGATTATTGATGCGGCTATTATCATCGTAGAAAAAATGCAGACCGCTGTTAACACTTCATGTAATGAAGAAACCCTGAAACAGGGCATACTTGAGGCTGCGCAGGAGGTGGGCAGACCTATTTTTTTCGTAGTATTTGTTATTGCAATTGTTTTTCTTCCTATTTTTACCCTTGGCGAGGTAGAGGGTAAAATGTTCCGCCCCCTGGCCTTCGCGGTTGTGGCAACAATGGCTGGCTCGCTCATATATGCGTTGCTGATTTCCCCGTTATTATTTAATATCCTTCATCGCTTCGACAAAAACTGCACCGGTCATGCCCCTGGAAAATACCTTGCACCAATGCTGAACCTTTATGAATCCCTTGTCCGTAAGGCTGTCATCAGACCCGGACGAATGGTGGTGATCTGCTTGATAATACTGATTTTAGGTGTTACCGGTTTTATGCGCCTGGGGCGGGAGTTCATTCCAGCGCTGAAGGAGGGCACTATAAATTGTTTTGTCTATATGAATCCCAATGTGGCGCTTGATGAAATCAGGAAGGTTTGCACAGAGATTTCCCGTATTGCGCGCGAAGTGCCTGAAATCAAAAATGTTATCGCTGATATAGGTTATGGTGAAATCGGACCCCATATGCATCATACAAACTATGGTTGTATTACCATTACGCTTAAAAAACAGCCATTCTGGAAAAATGGGCGCTCACAGGAGGAGGTGATCCTGGCGCTCGATGAAAAACTAAGTAACATTTTAGGGGTTTCCATCAGTTTTTCACAACCGATCGCCCATGAAATTGACGAGCTCATCTCCGGGGCGGGCGCTGAGGTGGTAATTAAGATTTTCGGTGATGATATGGAGCAACTCAGGGAAATGGCGAGAAAGGTTGAACAGGCTGTATCAGGTGTGCCCGGAGCAAGTGATTTACAGGTAGAGCAAACTGACGGTCAGACACAGATGCTCGTCATTCCTGACAATTCCGCATTGGCGCGTTTCGGCATGAATAAGCGTGATCTCCAGGAAATTGTTCGCCAGGCCCTTACCGGCACTGTGGCAGGCGAAGTTTTTGAAGGTCAGCAATCATTTCGCATCCTGGTGCGCCTGGACAGGCGTTTCCAGGAAAATCAGGATGCGATTGCAAATCTGCTTATTAAAGGGCCGTCCGGTGAGCATATACGCCTGGGGAGTCTTGCTCAGATCAAAACCCTGACGGGTCTTCGCCAGATCAGCCGGGAAAATACCCGTCGATACATCTCAGTTCTCTCCAATGTAAGGGGGAGGGATGTAGGCAGCTTTGTAGCTGATGCAAGGAGGGCTGTATCACAGGCCAATATCCTTTCACCAGGGTACCGTATCGAATGGGGCGGGCAGTTTGAACTCCAGCAGGCAGCAAACCGAAGGCTGGCAATTGTTATACCGATCACTCTTGTCATTGTCATTCTGATTCTGTGCGGGCTCTTCAATTCCCTGAGGCTTGCCCTTTTCATAGTGTTAAATATTCCTCTGGCGCTTGTTGGAGGTGTATTCGGACTATTTATCTTTGGTGAGAATGTCAGTATCCCCTCATCCATAGGTTTTATAGCGCTGTTTGGGATTGCACTCACTGATGGTCTGGTTTTGATAAACAAATTTGAACTGTTGCGAGACAGGAGCAAAAGTATTATTGATGTGACCATTCACGGGTGCAGGAGTAAATTCAGACCTGTTCTGATGACCACCCTGACAACTGTTCTTGGCCTTGTTCCGTTGATCCTTTCAACCGGGACCGGTTCAGAAATCCAGCGTCCGCTTGCTATTGTTGTGGTGTTCGGACTGATCACCTCAACGGTTGTAACACTATTTGTGATGCCGACCATCTATTGCCTTGTAGAAAACAGATGGCCACGCTCTCCTGTTAATCAATAAAACATTTAACAAAAAGGAGATTTAAGATGAGAATTAAAATGTTTAGGATAACAATTATTGCTTTGGGTTTTTTATTTATCTGTTTATTCCAGGTTTCCTCTTATGCCAGCGACTTTGAACTGGCTGTTAAGGAGGTGACACGAATAAGTGAAAAAGAGGTGGTTATAAAATACAGTGTCATAAGCAAAAAGGATTTCGATTTCCCAAATGTCAGCATAGCATTTAAAATTCTGGTAAATGATAAGCCCATAGGATGTAAAGAAGTTAGAACTGTTATTCCTGAAGGTTCAGATGGTTCAGATATACAGGAAACCACTGTAAGCACTTCAAGCGGAGACAAGGGATTTACACTGAACAGCAGAATTTTTTACAGTACAAAAAGATACCGTATTGAAGAATGGTTTTCAGGCTGCAAGGAGTTTTAATAATGGTTTGAGGTTTGAGGTTTGCGGTTTAAGGTTTACGGTTATTAGTCATGTTCACCTTGCACCGTACACCGCATACCGTAAACCTCAGACCGTATACCGTAAACCTATTATCAGCATTCTTTTTTCACCCCGAACTTTGTGAGTATCTCTTCCATCAGGCACCACTTTGTAAATGCAGACTGAAGCAGGTTCAGCCCCACAAAGGCGGTAAAGAGGTGCCAGTAGGGGCTGTGAATATATCCCAGCCCGAGGGAGATAAGAATGAAACTCCCTGCTATAGCCCTTATGATGTGCTCTATTTTCATAAGTTTTACCTCCAGACTATTTTAGCTTCCCTTCTTATGGGTATCCTCTGGTACCTGAACCTGGGATACCCGATCATAAGCGCCCCGAAGGCCTGGTGTCTTTCAGGCAGCGCAAGAGCCTCCTTAAGCGGATCATAGTTTGCCGCAGCGGTCATGAAAAAGCCTGCCCAGCAGCAGCCAAGACCTGTGGCTGAGGTAATAAGCTCAAGGTTAGCAAGCGCAATAACACAGTCATTCTGTGCAAGGCGGTTTTCTTTATCACCATATGTGATAATAATGGCAGGCGCATCCCTTAATATGACATCTGTTCCTGCATCATAATCAGAAATGAGTTTACCTAAATGAGGATTGGGGTTTATACCGGGCACACCCTCGTTTAAAACCACCCTGAAAAAGTCAATTACAAGCCCTGCATATCTCTTTATCTCTGCCCTGTCAGTAACAACAAGCCACCTTACCCCCTGTGAGTTACGCGCAGTAGGTGCATAACGGGCAATATCTAAAAGCCTTGTGATCTTTTCCTGTGAAACAGGTTTATCCTTGTATGCCCTGATTGAACGCCTGCCCTTGAAAAATGCCTCGCACTGCTCGGATGAAAGCCTGAACTCCTCTTCAACTGTTTCAAACCTGTGGATATCAAGGCTCCTGTGCCTTAGCGCCCCTGTGGGACAGACAGCCACACAGTGGCCGCACCTGATGCACATGGACTCAATATCTTTTACAGTAGTAGGAGGGGTCTCTTTATGATATTCAAAAAGCCTTGATGGGCACACTGCAACGCACAGACCATCCTGATTGCATTTATCCTTGTCTATTTCTATGAAGTCCATAAGATTTTCCTTTTCCATTCTGCATTTTTTTAAACAACAGATTTCAATTGCCTGTAGGGGCAGACCTGCGTGTCTGCCCGATCGCTATTTGGGTGGTATAAACCGACACCGCCGGGCAGGCACATGGGCCTGCCCCTACATTATTATCGAAGATTCTATTTATAATCACATTACGTCGATTTTAAAAACATTTCCATGTTTTTTACATCTATATCGTTCTGGGCTGCATAATGGCATCTTCCGGGCAGACCAGAATACATGACCCGCATTCATCACACCTTTCACCTATCATGGTGTATTGGTTCCCGGGCATAATTGCCTTGAAGGTACATACATCAAAACAGGCGCCGCATCCTGTGCATTTTTCCTTTATAATGACATTACCTGGCGGGTTAAACAGTGCCCCGCCAAAGGCAAATCTTGTCCTCAGGAGCTTATGATCCCGGTTGACCATCTCATAATCAAAGTCATAAACCTCACCCTTCCCCCTGTACATAACAAGGCTTCTTGTGGCGGGGTATTTTTTCATATCAAAAAGGGCTACCCTGAACTGCTTATTTGTCTCGGCCTTTTTTAAGACCTCATCTGCCGTGAGCTCTCTTACATCCCCTGTGATCCTGATAGTATATCCGGGTTCAAAATGGGGCACGCCATTTTCATCAGAACCTCCTACCTGTGTAGAAGGATACATTCCGCACACTGCAAGATTGCCGGTGCTGATCATCTGCCTGTAAAAGGGTTTGATAAACATTGTCCTCAGGTAAAGCCCCTCTTCATCCCAGGCATAAAAGTGGGCTATCCTGGAATGGACACAACCATCCTCAATGGTTGAAAAGGCAAGAAAACCTATTTTTTCTATATACCCAAATATCTCTCTCAGTTGCATTATTACCCCATTAAAAAAGGTCTACGGTATTCGGTCTGCGGTTTTGGGTAAAGAGGCCTTAGACCTCAAACCGTAGACCTTTTATTTTACTGGCAAGCCTGATAATTTTCAGTTATGTATTCATATCACATATATCTAAAAATGGGAGGCTTAAAATGGCGGAAAGAAAATATGAAAAGCTGATCACTACAAATCTTAACAGGGGCAAAGACGATATTGGCACCCTTTTGTATCAGTTCAACAGTGATACAGTTAAAAACACCCCATTTTTCACAGATGTCGCCTGGATATGGCCAAAGCCTGAAAAGATAGTGATGGAGGGCACCTCTCATTCCCATGAATTTGATGAACTGGTCACCCTTTTCGGTACAAATCCTGATGATACAAGAGACCTGTGCGGTGAGGTGGAGTTCTGGATTGAGGATGAAAAATATGAGATCACAAACAGTTGCCTGATCTTCATCCCCAAAGGGACAAAACACTGCCCTATTATCTTTCACAAGGTGGAAAGACCCATATTCCATTTTATTATCGGTCAGGCGGGTAAATATAAGAGGTGATATACAGATTGTAGAGACGGGTTTAAAACCCGTCTCTACGAATTTACCAAATGCACCGGTTTTCTAAGGCATCTCAAATATTTCACACCCATGACATTTTTTATAATCCCTTGCATTATTTTTCTTTTTTTTTCAGACTTACAGTTGCAACCCTATTTTCAATATTTAGCTTTACCATATTTTTATATCGGTATAATGTGTTGCGTTTCATATTATTCATTCTCATAACAGACGGTAATTATTATGTTTTTAGAAGATATCATTATCAAGGGGGCAAGGGAGCACAACCTTAAAAATATAGATGTAAAGATTCCCAGATTTAAACTGGTTGTTATTACAGGGGTTTCAGGGAGCGGCAAATCTAGCCTTGCATTTGATACCATTTATGCAGAGGGGCAGAGACGCTATGTGGAGTCGCTCTCCTCCTATGCCCGCCAGTTTATAGACCAGACCGAAAAACCAAAGGTGGATTATATAGGTGGCTTAAGCCCTGCCATTGCTATCGAGCAGAAGGCCGTAAGTAAAAACCCGCGCTCAACCGTGGCAACTGTAACTGAGATCTACGATTATCTCCGTGTGCTATATTCAGGCATAGGCATACCCCACTGCCCCAAGTGCGGTAAAAGGGTGCAGGCACAGTCTGCCCAGGAGATAGTGGAACAGGTAGCAGCGCTTACTCCTGGAACACGCTTGCAGATACTTGCCCCCCTTGCAAGAAACCGCAAGGGGACATTCAAGGATACCTTTATTAACGCAAGGTCAGAGGGCTTTACACGGGTGCGTGTGAATGGCGAAACAAGGTCACTTGATGAAGATATCAGCCTGGACAAGAACAAGAAACATAACATTGAACTTGTGGTGGATAGGCTGGTTGTGCCTGATGAAAATGAAGAAAAGGATTCATTTACCACAAGATTAACCGATTCGGTTGAAACAGCCCTGAAGGCAGGTGAGGGGCTTATTGTTGTTGACAAGGGTGATGGAGATGAATGGCTGCTATCGGAACTAAACTCATGCGTGGACTGCGGCATGAGTTTCCCGCGTCTTACACCAGCCGCGTTCAGCTTTAATTCACCCATTGGCATGTGCCCTGAGTGTAACGGCCTTGGAACAAGGCTTGAGGTTGACCCTGAACTCTTTTATGACCCTGACAAGACCATCAACCAGGGGGCGGTGCGCACATGGGGGGAGATTGCTAAAAAAGGTCATGGAGGCAGATACAAGATTGCAAAACAGATTGTGGAGCAGTTCGGCTATAATCTTGATACAAAGTGGAGAGACCTCTCAAAAAAATGTCAGGATGCCATACTCTATGGCGGTGCAAATATAGCATGGAAGTGGGACAACACCAGGAGCAGCGGTGAATACAAGGGCATTCACGAGGGAGAGGTCAACTCCATCCGCCGAAGATACCACCAGACCAAATCGGAGTTTACCCGCCGGTGGTACGCATCATTCATGAGTACACAGCCATGCGCAACCTGTAACAATAAAAGGCTCAGGCCAGAGAGCTGTGCAGTAACAGTAGGCGATAAAAACATAATCGATGTAACAGAGATGTCCATTGGTGAATCATTCGCATGGATAAAAAATCTTCTCCCCAAAATGACTCAGGAAGAAAAGGAGATATCTGAAGAGGTGTTAAAGGAGATCGGAGAACGGCTTCAGTTCCTCTTAAACGTCGGGCTCCACTACCTGACCCTTGACCGCCATGCATCAACACTCTCCGGTGGCGAGGGGCAGCGCATAAGGCTTGCGAGCCAGATAGGCTGCGGGCTTTCAGGTGTGCTTTATGTGCTTGATGAGCCGTCAATAGGGCTTCACCAGCGTGACAACCGCAGGCTGCTTGACACACTTGTACGATTAAGGGACCTTGGCAACACGGTGCTTGTTGTTGAACATGATGAAGAGACCATGCAGACAGCAGACTGGATTGTTGACCTTGGCCCTGGGGCAGGTGTAAACGGTGGTTATGTGGTTGCAGAAGGGCCTCTTAAAAAGATCATAAAAAACAAAAAATCACTTACTGGTAAATACCTGAACGGTACACTCAGGGTATCTTCACCCAATAATCACAGGCGGCCTTCAAACGGCAAATGGATTACTATAGTAGGCGCAGAGCAGAACAACCTTAAAAAACTTGATGTAAGCTTTCCCCTTGGCCTGTTCACATGTGTAACAGGGGTTTCAGGAAGCGGCAAGTCATCGCTCGTGGCCCAGACACTCTACCCTGCCCTTTCAAGGGCACTGCACAACTCGGATGAGAGGCCCGGCAAACATAAGCGGATCAACGGCCTGAACCAGATCAATAAAATTATAAATATTACGCAGTCGCCTATAGGGCGCACACCACGCTCTAATCCTGCGACATATGTACAGCTCATGAACCTGATAAGGGATCTCTTTGCTCAGCTTCCTGATTCACGTGCAAGGGGCTATCAGCCGGGCCGTTTCAGCTTTAATGTAAAGGGCGGGCGGTGCGAGTCATGCCAGGGGCACGGTAAAAAAAGGGTGGAGATGCATTTCCTGGCGGATGTCTGGGTAACATGTAATATTTGCAAGGGGTCACGGTTTAATAAAGAGACATTGCAGGTACACTACAAGGGTAAAAATATCGCGGATGTCCTGGATATGGATGTCGATGAGGCGCTTAAATTTTTTGAGAACATCCCTAATATAAGAAAGATCATCCAGACCCTGTCGGATGTGGGGCTTGGGTATGTAAAACTTGGGCAGAGCGCCCTGACACTGTCCGGTGGTGAGGCACAGAGGGTCAAGCTTGCAAAGGAACTTGCAAGGGTGGCTACAGGCGATACTGTATATATTCTTGATGAACCAACAACAGGGCTCCACTTTGCCGATATCCAGAAATTGCTTGATGTGCTGCACACACTTACAGATGCGGGTAATACAATAATAGTAATTGAGCATAACCTTGATGTAATAAAGACCGCAGACTGGATAATAGACCTTGGCCCTGAAGGGGGTGATGAGGGCGGTTACATCATAGCTCAGGGTACTCCGGAGGAGGTGGCAAAGGTTGATAAGAGCCATACAGGAAGGTTTTTAAAGGAGATACTGGGGGGAAAATAGTTGCTATGTATAAAAGGAGTTAACACCATAAATAAATTAGGCTACCCTCTTTCTTATTAATATTAACGTGGTCGCCAAGCGCCACAAATTTACAAACGAAAGAGAGGTAGCCAAATGAATAGC